>NZ_JBNGGG010000005.1:0-280504 GCF_049974585.1 Streptomyces sp. UG1
GCGGGGCGCCGCCCCGGCCCCCCCCCGCCCCCCCCCCGCGCCCCCCCCCCCCCCCCGCCCGCCGCCCCCCCCCCCCCCCCCCCCCCCCCCCCCCCCCCCCCCCCCCCCCCCCCCCCCCCCCCCCCCCGCGCCCCCGCCCCCCCCCCCCCCCCCCCCCCCCCCCCCGCTGGTCTACGCGCTAAGCGGCCTTTACGAGCTCACGCTGCGCGGGCCGCTTCGGCAGGACCGACAGCCGTTGCTCGATTGGTACCGTGCCGCCCTTGGCGCCCTTCTTGAGGCGAACGTCGAGCAGCGCCTCGGCGACGAGTCGACGCTGAGCGATTGCGATGCGGCTCCATGCCGCGGCTACCTCGTCGGGTGTCGCCGCCACGAGATCCCGGACAACGGAGGGTGCCTTAAGGGCGTTTGCCTTCGTCTCGGCATCCTTGATCTTGGGCAGCAGGCCAGCCTCGACCGCCGCGAGGCTGTCGGCCGATAGCGTGCCGGCGATCGCGCGATCTTGGAATTCCTTGAGTCGAGCACGGAGCACTTTGACCTCGGCCTCGGCCTCTTCTAGCTGCTTCATGGCCTCGGCGTCGTCCCGGTTGAACGCGGCCACGAACGACGGCGACGACAACCACTCGAACAACTTCTTCTCCACGAACGGGTCGACGTCACTCGTCTTGCCGGACACGTGGTAACCCTTGCCCTCGTGCAGCCCCTCGACGGCCGGTTGCATACAGCGGTAGTAAGGGCCGTACTTGTTGCGCCCCGATCCGACCTCCACACCGCAGACGTCACACTTCATGGAGCCAGAAAGCCAGTTGACGGCCTTGCCGGGGCGGGAATTGTGCTTCTTCCCCTTCCGCTCGGCGATGATCGCCAGACACCGGACATGCGTGGCCTTCGAGACGATCTGCGGCCACGCGTCCTCGGCGGTCACCTGCCCATGGTGCGTCCGCGCGCCCAAGTACCGGGGGTCGCTGGCGTAGTCAACGATCGTGGCCGCGTGCCACCTCGCGAGCAGCAGGGGCTCGCCTCGGCCGTTGAAGTCGCGAGCGATGTCGAGCGGCTGCTCGCCGGCCGCCAACCGTTCACGGGCCTCGTCCCGTAGGTCGACGTGATCGGCGATGCGCCGCACCCAATCAGGGTGCAGCTCGGCGTTTTCCGGCAGGTCCTCGTGCCACTCCGCCAGGCGCTTGATCTGTTCTTTCCGCCATTCACGAGCAGGCGGCGTGACCCCTCGCAGGTTGAGCTTTCGCCGAATCACCGCGTACGCCTCGCCCGCGGCTACGCATCGACAGATCTCACGAACGATCTTCGCCTCGTCCGGCTCCAACTCCGTACGGAGCAGCTCCCGAGTGTGGGGGTCATAGACGCGTCGGTACCCGTAGGCGCGCTGTCCGTGCGGGCGGCCGTTCACGGCGTTCGCTCGCAACGACCGGAGTACGTTCTTACGCATCTCGTCGACCTCGCGCTCGCCGAGCAGCGCGTCGAGACCGGTGCGGAATCGGTCGTCGGCGTTGCTGAGGTCGTAGACCTTTCCGCCGTAGCACCAGAGCACACCGTTCGCGGCGCAGGCGTCGCGCAGCCGGGCGTATACGGCGATGTCTCGTTGCAGGCGCGTGGATGCCCACGCGTACACGATGTCGAGCTTGCCGCCCTCGATCCACTCGATCATCCGCTCGAAGTCTTCGCGCTCTCTCTGGCGGTACGTCGAGGCGGATCGGTCGTCGTCGATGAACCTCTCAATGATCCGGACACCGTCGCGGTCAGCGTCCGCCTGGCCGGCGTCGAGCTGCTCACGGACCGAACGGCCCTTGTTCGCGACTTTCCCTCGGTATGCGCTCTTCCGGGCGTAGAGCCCACCGCGCAGACCGACGAGCGTCCTGTGTCCCCCTGTCTGACCTGCGAATGTCCCTATCGTCACTCGAACCCCCTTGCGAACCTCAGTATGCCTGCTAACGCGGCATTACCAAGGTGGCGCCGAAGGCGTGAAAAGGTCCTCCGGGGCCCTTTGGGGCCCTTTGGGGTTCTTGATGCGGTCGAGACCGGTGGTGTTTGCGGGAATGTGACCCCGCTGTGATCACTCTGTGGACAACGCACCGGCGCCGGCTCAGGTCGAAGGAGGTGTGCCCGCCCGGGCACCCTCCCATCGACGAGAGAGCACTCGATGACCCTCCAGTCAGTACGGCGGACCTGGCCGCTCAGATCCGTGGCGCTGCTGGCCGCCACGGGGCTGGCCGCCGCCGGTTTCGCGGGCACCGCCCAGGCCGCGGACGAGCCGCTGCCCGTGACGATCACCGGCGCGAACCGGGTCGACCTGTCGCTCGACGGCGACAACGGAGAGCCCACGGAGCCGCAGGTCGACCTGCGACTGAACGTCCCGGGTGAGGAGTTCGAGGGCGACGGCGACATCCCGACCGTCTTCCAGGGCGACTACAAGATCCGCATCGACGCCTCCGAACTCGCGGGCGTCGCCTCCGTGAAGCTGCCCTGCGCCGCCGACGGCCTCGTCGCGGTCTGCGACGGCTACGAGCTGTACGCCGGTGAGACGTACAACCGCGTCGGCGGCATCCGCGTCGACGTGGGCGACGACAGCGAGGTCGGCGACTTCGGCACCATCAAGGTCACCGGCGAGGGCGAGGGGCTGGAGTTCACGCCGCTCGACATCGATGTGCTGGTGGGCGGCGCCGAGTTCGTCAACCGCGAGCTGTCGCTGCCGAAGGACCTCAAGGCCGGCGACACCTATGAGGCGCCCGTGGGCCTGCGCAACAAGGGCGGCATGGACGCCGAAGGCGTGGTACTGCGCTTCCGCGGCTCCCGCGGCCTGTCCTTCCCCGACTCGTACGGCAACTGCGCCTACGCCGAGGTGACCACGGGATCCCTGCTGCGCCAGGGCACGGAGGCGATCTGCACCTTCCCCGACACCATCAAGGCGGGGACGGCGTACGCGCTGACCGAGCCGCTGAAGGTGAAGACCGCCGACTTCGCCCTGTACGACATCTTCAACTACTCCTTCACCGCAGTCAGCCCGGCCGAGGCGAAGAGCCTGCGCGAGGCCAAGGACTACCGGCCCGGCAGCGGCCCGGACCTGAAGCTGACGGAGGTCCCCGGCGCCGACCCGGCGGACTACACCCGCTACGCCGAGCTGGACCTGCCCACGACGAACAAGTACGACCTGGAGCTGACCGGCGCGTCGCTCAAGGGCGCGGCGGGCGACACCGTCACGGCGAAGCTCGGCTTCCGCAACAACGGTCCGGCCTGGATCAGCGCCCTGCGCTCGGGCGGCGAGCCGATCGGCTTCACGGTGGAGGTCCCCGAGGGGGCGAAGGTCACCAAGGCTCCTCAGGCCTGCCGTGAGACGGACATCGCCGAGGACACCAAGGGCTACCTCTGCTGGGTGAGCACCCCGCTGCTGGAGGACGCCGAGCTGAGCTTCCCGTTCGACCTGCGCATCGACCGCGTGGTGAAGAACGCCAAGGCGAAGGTGGCGCTGCCCGACTGGGACAACCCGCGTGAGTCCGACAAGTCCAACGACTCGGCCTGGATCGTGCTCAACGGCACCGACCAGTCGACCAACGGCGGCACCGGCTCGTCCGACGGCGGCACTTCGAACGGCGGTACGACGGGCGGCGGTTCCTCCTCCGGCACGGACGGCGGCTCCGGCTCCTCCGCCACCGGCGGCACGGGAGGCGACACCTCCGGCGGTGACACGGGAACCGACACCGACGGCGGTCTGGCCCTCACCGGTGCCGGCGGCGTGACGCTGATCGCCGGGAGCGCGGTCCTCGCCCTCGGCCTGGGAGCGGGCCTGGTGCTGTACCTGCGCCGCCGGGCGGGGCAGGGTGGCGGCACCGCCGCCTGACGTGCTCTCGTGCGCTGCCGGGTGCCGCTCCCGTGGGAGCGGCACCCGGCACGCGTTCCGGCGTGGTGGTGTGATCAGCCGCTGAGGGCGGAGGCCCTGACGGTGCGGCGGGCGAAGACCTCCTCGCGCCGGTCCGCCGACTGCCGCAGCGCGTCCCTCCGGTCCCGCTTGGACAGCCGGTCCAGATAGACGTGGCCGTTGACATGGTCGGTCTCGTGGGCGAGGCAGCGGGCGAAGTACCCCGTGCCCTCGATCACGAGCGGCGCGCCGTCCTTGTCGACGCCGCGCACCACGGCCCGGTCCGGACGCGGTACGTCCATCACGGCGCCCGGCACGGACAGACAGCCCTCGGTGTCGTCCAGCAGCCGCCGGTCCGGGGCCTCGAGCGGCTCCAGCACCGGGTTGACGATGTGCCCGACATGGCGGGCCCCGTCGTCGTCCGGGCAGTCGTAGACGAACAGCCGCAGGTCCACGTCGACCTGGTTCGCCGCGAGTCCGGCTCCCTCGGCCACGTACATCGTCAGGAACATGTCGTCGATGAGCGCGGCGAGATCGGGCCCGAACTCGGTCACGTCCCGGCACGGCTTGTGCAGCACCTCCTCACCCACCTCGGTGACCCTGCGCACCGACCCGCGCCGGGCCTCGGGCGCGAGGGGCGGATACGACTGGACGGGCCTGCCCTGTACGAAAACGCTCGGCATCTGTCTCTCCCTGTGGTTGTGAGGATGCTGTGGGTGGCCGGGAAACAGGCTTCCGACCTTCGAAGCCCCTGCCTACCCTCCGGGACTCATGACAACAGAACACGCGCAGGAGCCCCAGGAGAAGACAGGTCATACACCATCCGGCCACACCCGCAGACGCTTTCTGGCCGGTGCCGGGGGAGTCGCCGGCACCCTCGCCTTATGGCCCGCCGGCGGTGCGAGGGCGGCGGCCGGCAAGCGGGTCGCCGTCCTCGGCGGCGGAGTCTCCGGCCTGAGCGCCGCCCACGAACTCGCCGAACGCGGCTACGCCGTCACCGTCTACGAGTACTACGACGCCCTCGGCGGCAAGGCCCGCTCGATGCCCGTCCCCGGGACGGCGGCCGGCGGCCGCGCCGACCTCCCCGCCGAGCACGGCTTTCGCTTCTTCCCCGGCTTCTACCGGAACCTGCCGGACACCATGCGCCGCATCCCCGTCCCCGGCAACGCGCACGGCGTCCACGACAACCTCGTCAGCGGCACCGAGGCCCTCTTCGCCCGCTCCGGTGGCCGCCCCGACCTGCACTTCCCGCTCCGCCGCGCCACCACCCCGCCCCGTCCCGGCGACCTCACCCCAGGCTGGATCCGCGACCAGATCCTGTCGGTCCTTGACCTCGGCACCTGCCTGCCCGCCCACGAGGCGGCCTACTTCGCCGACCGCCTCCTGGTCCACCTCACAAGCTGCGACGCCCGCCGCGAGGAGCACTGGGAGAAGGTCGCCTGGTGGGACTTCATCCGCGCCGAGGAGATGAGCGAGGAGTACCGGACCGTCCTCGGCGTCGGCCAGACCCGCAACCTGGTCGCCACGCGCGCGGAGGTCGCGTCCACCCGCACCGTCGGCCGCGTCATCATCGAGGCCCTGCTCCTGTGGGGCCTGCTCGGCCGCGGCATGGACGGCGACGCCGACATCGACCGCGTCCTCAACGCCCCCACCAGCGAGGCCTGGATCGACCCCTGGGAGGCCCACCTGCGCTCCCTCGGCGTCGAATTCGCCCTCGGCACCCAGGTCCGCGAGGTCCGCTACGACTCCGGACGCGTCACCGGCGTCCGTGTCTCGGCCCGCGACGGCGGCGACGAACGTACGGTCGCCGCCGACCACTACGTCTCCGCGCTCCCGGTCGAGCACGCCCGCCTCACATGGGGCCCGGAACTGCGCGCGGCCGACCCGCAGCTCGCGCGCTGCGACGCCCTGGAGACCGACTGGATGACCGGCGTGATGTTCTACCTGCGCACGCCCACCCCCGTCGTGCACGGCCACATCAACTGCCTCGACTCACCGTGGTCGGTGACCGCCGTCGGCCAGGCCCAGTTCTGGCCCGGACGCGACTTCCCGCGCGACTACGGCGACGGGCGGGCCCACGACTGTCTCTCCGCCATCATCTCGGAGTGGGACAAGCCGGGCATCCTGTACGGCAAGACGGCCAAGGAGTGCACCAAGGAGGAGGTCGTCGCCGAACTCTGGGCCCAGTTGAAGGACGGCCTGAACGACGCCGGCAAGACCACGCTCCGGGACGAGGACCGCCTCGGCTGGTTCATGGACCCGGCGGTGACGGGCCTGGGCGGCCCCGATCCGCGCAACCGCGAACAGCTCCTGATCCACCCCACGGGCACCCTCTACAACCGCCCCACGGCCCGCACGAAGGTCCCGAACTTCTTCCTCGCGGGCGACTACGTCCGCACCGACGTGGACCTGGCGACGATGGAGGGCGCCAACGAGTCGGCACGCCTCGCGGTCAACGCGCTCCTGGACGCGGACCATTCGGACGCCGAGCGCTGCGAGATCCGGGAGCTGTACCGGCCCCCGGAGCTGGAGCCGCTCAAGCGGGTCGACGAGGTGCGCTACCGGCTGGGCCTGCCCAACACCTTCGACCTGGGATGAGGCAGAAGGGCCGCTGCCCCCGAGCGGCTGCGGCCCTTCCGGTGATCCCTGCGACTCAGAGGACGCGCACCGCGCCCGACGCCGGGTACCCCGACAGGTCCTGGATGACGACGCCCTTGGAGGGGTTGGCCGCGTCCAGGTACTGGCCGTTACCGATGTAGACACCCGTGTGGTACGCGGAGCCCTTGCCACCCCAGTAGAGGATGTCGCCGACCTGGATCTGCGAGAGCGGGATGTCGGTGCCGACCGTCGACTGGTCCTGAGAGACCCGCGGCAGGTCGACGCCGACCTGCTTGAACGCGGCCTGGACCAGGCTGGAGCAGTCCCACGCGTCGGGGCCGGTGGCACCCAGGACGTACGCGTCGCCCACCTGTGCCTTGAGGAAGGAGATGACCGTCGCGACGCTGCCGCTGGCGGGAGCGGACACGCTCGCGTTCGCGGAGGCGGACAGGGTGGCCCGCTCGGAGGAACGCGAAGCGGCGGCCTCCGCCGCGGCCTTGCGGGCCTCCTCGGCCTTCTTCTTCGCCTCGGCCTTCTTCTTGGCCTCCGCGAGGTCCTTCTTGGCTTCCTTGGCGGCCGCGGCGGCGGCCGCGTCACGCTCGGCGTCGAGCTCGTAGTTCGCCGCCGCCAACTGGGTGGCGTCGGCGGACTGGGCGAGCTGATCCGCCAGATCACCCGTGAGGGTGGGCAGTTCGATGGTCTGTGTCACCGGCTCGGCGGCGTTCGCCGTGGCCGACGCACCTGCCGCTGCCATGCTGAGGACGCCACCGGCAACTCCGGCGCGCATCGCGATCGACGTCGTCGCGTTGCGGCGGGGCTTCCGGTGGCTGCGTATGTGAGCGGTGTGGGACATGAGAACAACGGGTACCAGGGGCTCCTCCATACCTTCAAGAAACGTGTGCTGCGCCACAGTTGTTCAACGGAGGCCCGAAAATCCGGTCCGGGCGCCCCTTATTGACGCCGTAACGGACATTGCGGGCGCCCCTCACTGCGCCCGTGATCACGGGCTTTCATCATTAAGTCCGGATTGCCCGCCGCCTACCACTTGTTGGGACCGGTGGCCAAGCCCGGTTCTCATGGGTCTCTCATCGTGTGGCGGAGGTCACGCAACGGTTACGGCTTCGTGCGCGTCCTGTGCGCGGATCTTGCCCGCCGTGGGCTGGGTGTCGCTCGTGAACGCGTGCACGCGTCCACATTCGCGCCCGGCTCTCCCTCTGATGTGTGAACGGGCTCCTCTATCAAGGCGTGCCGTCCAGCACCAATTTGCATGCAAGGGAACCATCTTGATATGGAGACGCACCCTCCGAGCTGGGCTGATGAGCGAAAATGTCACCTCTGGTGATCACTCGGACGCTTCTCGTGCGAAGATCACCGCTCATCCGCGTTCATGATCCTTCGTCAGGTGGTGGAGATCACAAAGCTTGTGTAATACCCCGTGTCGCAGATCACAGAGCGGCGGGCATAAGATGCGAGGCAGTTGGGCTTGTGACCTGCTTCACATGTTCTCGATCTTCGCCGGGACGAGCGGAGCTCATGGGACTGGTGGGGCGGCTGTGAGCCCAGTGCAACCGCCAGCAGTCAGTGCCGACTGAGAGGAGCGAGGAGCGGTGAACGCGTATGCGCCCATCCTCGTACTGGGAGCCCTCGGGGCAGGCTTTGCGATCTTCTCCGTGGTCATGGCCACGCTGATCGGTCCGAAGCGGTACAACCGGGCCAAGCTCGAGGCCTACGAGTGCGGAATCGAGCCGACCCCCACGCCGGCCGGCGGCGGGCGCTTCCCCATCAAGTACTACCTGACGGCGATGCTCTTCATCGTCTTCGACATCGAGATCGTCTTCCTCTACCCCTGGGCCGTCACCTTCGACGCCCTGGGGATTTTCGGGCTCGTGGAGATGCTGCTCTTCGTGCTCACCGTCTTCGTCGCGTACGCGTACGTATGGCGGCGCGGCGGCCTGGAATGGGACTGAGGGGCCTTTAACGACATGGGACTCGAAGAAAAGCTGCCGAGCGGATTCCTGCTGACCACCGTCGAGCAGGCCGCGGGCTGGGTGCGCAAGGCGTCTGTCTTCCCGGCCACCTTCGGCCTCGCCTGCTGCGCCATCGAGATGATGACCACCGGCGCCGGCCGCTACGACCTGGCGCGCTTCGGCATGGAGGTCTTCCGCGGATCCCCGCGCCAGGCCGATCTGATGATCGTCGCCGGCCGGGTCAGCCAGAAGATGGCGCCGGTGCTCCGGCAGGTCTACGACCAGATGCCGAACCCGAAGTGGGTGATCTCCATGGGGGTCTGCGCCTCCTCGGGCGGCATGTTCAACAACTACGCGATCGTTCAGGGCGTCGACCACGTCGTCCCGGTCGACATCTATCTCCCGGGCTGCCCGCCACGGCCCGAGATGCTGATGGACGCCATCCTCAAGCTGCACCAGAAGATCCAGTCCTCCAAGCTCGGCGTGAACGCCGAGGAGGCGGCCCGCGAGGCGGAGGAAGCGGCGCTCAAGGCCCTGCCCACGATCGAGATGAAGGGGCTGCTGCGGTGAGCGACGCGAACGGCACCAACGGGGCGAACGGCTCCAACGGGGTCAACCCCGAGAAGGACCTCTCCGCCTCCAACCTCCCCGGCCAGCGCGGCCAGGGCGGCGAGGAGATCCGCGTCCAGCGCGGCATGTTCGGCGCCAACAACGGCGGCGACACCTCCGGCTACGGCGGCCTGGTCCGCTCGGTCCGGCTGCCGGGACCGGCGAGCCGCCCCTACGGAGGCTGGTTCGACGAGGTCGCCGACGAACTCGAGGGCGCCCTGGAGGAACAGGGCCTCCTGCCCGACAACGCCATCGAGAAGACGGTCGTCGACCGGGACGAGATCACCTTCCACATCGAACGCGAGCACCTGCTCCGCGTCGCCCGCACCCTGCGCGACGACCCGGCCCTGCGCTTCGAACTGTGCACCGGCGTCAGCGGCGTCCACTACCCCAGCGACAAGGGCCGCGAGCTGCACGCCGTCTACCACCTGCGCTCGATCACCCACAACCGGCTGATCCGCCTCGAGGTCAGCGCCCCCGACAGCGACCCGCACATCCCGTCGCTCGTCTCCGTGTATCCGACCAACGACTGGCACGAGCGCGAGACGTACGACTTCTTCGGCATCGTCTTCGACGGTCACCCCGCCCTGACGCGGATCATGATGCCGGACGACTGGCAGGGCCACCCGCAGCGCAAGGACTACCCCCTCGGCGGCATCCCCGTCGAGTACAAGGGCGCCCAGATCCCGGCTCCGGACCAGCGGAGGTCGTACTCGTGAGCACGCAGTCAGCATCCGCCCGTGAGACCACCGAGGGCACCGTATATACGGTCACCGGTGGCGACTGGGACGAGGTCGTCGAGTCCGCGGCCCGCGCCGACGACGAGCGCATCGTCGTCAACATGGGCCCCCAGCACCCCTCCACCCACGGAGTGCTGCGCCTGATCCTGGAGATCGAGGGCGAGACCGTCACCGAGGCCCGCTGCGGCATCGGCTATCTCCACACCGGCATCGAGAAGAACCTCGAGTACCGGACCTGGACGCAGGGCACCACGTTCGTGACGCGCATGGATTACCTGACGTCCTTCTTCAACGAGACCGCCTACTGTCTCGCCGTCGAGAAGCTCCTCGGCATCGAGGACCAGATCCCCGACCGCGCCACGATCATCCGGGTGCTCCTGATGGAGCTGAACCGGCTCTCCTCCCACCTGGTGGCCATCGCCACCGGCGGCATGGAACTCGGCGCCACCACGATCATGATCTACGGATTCCGTGATCGTGAAATGATTCTCGACATCTACGAGCTCATCACGGGCCTGCGCATGAACCACGCGTACATCCGGCCCGGCGGACTCGCCCAGGACCTGCCGCCCGGCGCGGTGGACCAGATCCGCGAGTTCGTCAAGAAGATGAGGAAGAACCTCCCGGAGTACGACAAGCTCGCCACCGGGAACCCCATCTTCAAGGCCCGCATGCAGGACATCGGCTACCTCGACCTGGCCGGCTGCATGGCCCTCGGCGCCACCGGCCCGATCCTGCGCTCCACCGGCCTGCCGCACGACCTGCGCAAGACACAGCCGTACTGCGGCTACGAGACCTACGACTTCGAGATCCCGACCGCCGACACCTGCGACTCCTACGGGCGCTTCCTGATCCGCCTGGAGGAGATGCGCCAGTCGCTCGGGATCGTCGAGCAGTGCCTGGACCGGCTGCAGCCCGGCCCGGTCATGGTCGCCGACAAGAAGATCGCCTGGCCCGCCCAGCTCGCCCTGGGTCCCGACGGGCTCGGCAACTCCCTCGACCACATCAAGAAGATCATGGGCACCTCCATGGAGGCCCTGATCCACCACTTCAAGCTGGTCACCGAGGGCTTTCGGGTCCCGCCGGGACAGGCGTACGCGGCCGTCGAGTCGCCCAAGGGCGAAC
Organism: Streptomyces sp. UG1; assembly: GCF_049974585.1. Taxonomy (NCBI): domain Bacteria; kingdom Bacillati; phylum Actinomycetota; class Actinomycetes; order Kitasatosporales; family Streptomycetaceae; genus Streptomyces; species Streptomyces sp. UG1. The sequence continues at coordinate 10,905 of NZ_JBNGGG010000005.1, forward strand.
TCGGGGTGCACGTCGTCTCCGACGGCGGCACCCGCCCCTACCGGGTCCACTTCCGCGACCCGTCCTTCACCAACATGCAGGCCATGGCGGCGATGTGCGAGGGCGGCCAGGTCGCCGACGTGATCGTCGCCGTGGCGTCCATCGACCCCGTGATGGGAGGCGTCGACCGGTGACCACCTCTTCTTCCGAGCGGGGCGTCAGCCTGGGCATGCCCCAACTGCCCGCGCCCGGCTACCCGGACGACGTCCGAGCCCGGCTGGAGTCCGACGCGCGCGAGATCGTCGCCCGCTACCCGGACTCCCGGTCCGCCCTCCTGCCGTTGCTGCACCTGGTGCAGTCGGAGGAGGGCCATGTCACGCGCACCGGGATGCAGTTCTGCGCGGACGTACTGGGACTGACCACGGCCGAGGTCACCGCGGTCGCCACCTTCTACACCATGTACCGGCGCAAGCCGGGCGGTGACTACCAGGTCGGCGTCTGCACCAACACCCTGTGCGCGGTGATGGGCGGCGACGCGATCTTCGAGGAGCTCCAGGAGCACCTGGGCGTCGGCAACGGCGAGACCACGGGTGACGGCAAGGTCACCCTGGAGCACATCGAGTGCAACGCGGCCTGCGACTACGCGCCGGTCGTGATGGTCAACTGGGAGTTCTTCGACAACCAGACCCCCGCGAGCGCCAAGAAGCTCGTCGACGACCTGCGCGAGGGCAGGACCGTCGAGCCGACGCGCGGGGCCCGGCTGTGCACCTTCAAGGAGACCGCGCGGATCCTGGCCGGCTTCCCCGACGAGCGGCCCGGGGCCGTCGAGGAGAGCGGCAGTGCGGGACCGGCGTCGCTGATGGGCCTCCGCCTGGCCAGGGGAGAGACCGCACCCGCGCGCGTGGTCCATCCGCGGGAGGGCGGCCCGCACGAGGAGCCGCGGGAGAGGGCAGTGCACGAACCGTCGCCGGCTGAACACCTCAGCTCGCACGACGCGCCGCAGGAATCGTCCGCGTCCGACCCCGCCCACCCGGCAGGGCCTGTCGCCGAGGAGGGGGAGTGATGACATTGGCACCAGAGCTGAAGGAAAACAGCCCCGAGAAGCTGCTCGCACCCGTGCTGTCGGCCTTCTGGGACGAGGACAGGTCCTGGACGCTGGACGTCTACCGAAGGCACGAAGGATACGAGGGCCTGCGCAAGGCACTCGCGATGTCGCCGGACGACCTGATCGCGTACGTCAAGGACTCCGGTCTGCGCGGGCGCGGTGGCGCGGGATTCCCGACGGGAATGAAATGGCAGTTCATTCCCCAAGGTGATGGAAAACCGCACTATCTAGTTGTCAACGCCGACGAATCGGAGCCCGGAACGTGCAAGGACATTCCGCTCCTCTTCGCGAACCCGCATAGCCTCATCGAGGGCATTGTCATCGCGTGTTATGCCATCAGGTCTTCGCATGCCTTCATCTATCTGCGTGGTGAAGTCGTCCCGGTTCTGCGGCGGTTGCACGAGGCCGTGCGTGAGGCCTACGAGGCCGGCTACCTCGGCGAGAACATCCTGGGCAGCGGCCTCAACCTGGAACTCACCGTGCACGCGGGTGCCGGCGCGTACATCTGCGGTGAGGAAACCGCACTGCTCGACTCGCTCGAAGGCCGCCGTGGCCAACCGCGGCTGCGTCCCCCCTTCCCTGCGGTGGCAGGTCTCTACGCCTGCCCGACTGTTGTGAACAACGTCGAGTCGATCGCGTCGGTTCCCGCGATTCTGCAGCGGGGCAAAGAATGGTTCCGGTCGATGGGCAGCGAGAAGTCCCCGGGCTTCACGCTCTACTCGCTCAGCGGCCATGTCGCCAGCCCCGGCCAGTACGAGGCGCCGCTCGGCGTCACACTCCGCCAGCTCCTGGAGATGAGCGGCGGCATGCGCCCCGGCCACCGACTGAAGTTCTGGACGCCGGGCGGCTCCTCGACGCCGATGTTCACCGACGAACACCTCGACGTCCCCCTCGACTACGAAGCGGTGGGCGCCGCCGGTTCCATGCTCGGCACCAAAGCGCTCCAGTGCTTCGACGAGACGACCTGCGTCGTGCGCGCCGTCACCCGCTGGACCGAGTTCTACGCCCACGAGTCCTGCGGCAAGTGCACACCCTGCCGCGAAGGCACGTACTGGCTCGTGCAGTTGCTGCGCGACATCGAGGCCGGCAAGGGCGTGATGAGTGACCTCGACAAGCTGAACGACATCGCCGACAACATCAACGGCAAGTCCTTCTGCGCCCTCGGCGACGGCGCCGCCTCGCCGATCTTCTCCTCGCTGAAGTACTTCCGCGAGGAGTACGAGCAGCACATCACGGGCCGTGGCTGCCCCTTCGACCCGGCCAAGTCGACGGCCTGGGCCGATCACCGCACGGAGGTGAACGCATGACCGTGACCACCAATGCTCCCTCGGGAGGGGGAGAGGCGGCGGTCCCGCCGGAAGATCTCGTGACGCTGACGATCGACGGCGTGGAGATCAGCGTGCCCAAGGGCACCCTGGTCATCCGGGCCGCCGAGCAGCTCGGCATCGAGATCCCCCGCTTCTGCGACCACCCGGCCCTCGACCCAGCCGGGGCCTGCCGCCAGTGCATCGTCGAGGTGGAGGGCCAGCGCAAGCCGATGGCGTCCTGCACGATCACGTGCACGGACGGCATGGTCGTCAAGACCCACCTCACCTCGCCGGTCGCCGAGAAGGCCCAGAAGGGTGTGATGGAGCTCCTGCTCATCAACCACCCGCTGGACTGCCCGGTCTGCGACAAGGGCGGCGAGTGCCCGCTGCAGAACCAGGCCATGTCGCACGGCCACTCCGAGTCCCGCTTCGAGGGAAAGAAGCGGACCTTCGAGAAGCCCGTGCCGATCTCCACGCAGGTGCTGCTCGACCGTGAGCGGTGCGTGCTGTGCGCCCGCTGCACCCGGTTCTCCAACCAGATCGCGGGCGACCCGATGATCGAGCTGCTGGAACGGGGCGCGCTGCAGCAGGTCGGTACCGGCGAGGGAGACCCCTTCGAGTCGTACTTCTCCGGCAACACCATCCAGATCTGCCCGGTCGGCGCGCTCACCTCGGCGGCGTACCGGTTCCGCTCCCGCCCCTTCGACCTGATCTCCTCGCCGTCGGTGTGCGAGCACTGCTCCGGTGGCTGCGCCACGCGCACCGACCACCGGCGCGGCAAGGTCATGCGCCGCCTCGCGGCCGACGACCCCGAGGTCAACGAGGAGTGGATCTGCGACAAGGGCCGCTTCGCCTTCCGCTACGCCCAGCAGCGCGACCGGCTTCAGACACCGCTGGTGCGCAACGCCGAGGGCGAGCTCGAAGCGGCCTCCTGGCCGGAGGCGCTGCAGATCGCCGCGCAGGGGCTGCTCGCCTCACGCGGCCGGACCGGCGTGCTGACCGGCGGCCGGCTCACCGTCGAGGACGCCTACGCGTACAGCAAGTTCGCGCGCGTGGCGCTCGACACCAACGACATCGACTTCCGCGCGCGCGTGCACAGCAGCGAGGAGGCCGACTTCCTCGCCGCACGGGTCGCCGGTCACGGCCGGGACCTGGACGGTACGGGCGCCACGTACACCTCCCTGGAGAAGGCTCCGGCGGTTCTGCTGGCCGGGTTCGAGGCCGAGGAGGAAGCACCCGGCATCTTCCTGCGGCTGCGCAAGGCATGGCGCAGGCACGGCCAGAAGGTCTTCTCCCTCGCCACCCACGCGACGCGCGGCCTTCAGAAGGCGGGCGGCACGCTGCTGCCCGCCGCTCCCGGCACCGAGACCGAGTGGCTGGACGCCCTCGCGAGCGGCGTCGGCCTGGACGAGGCGGGCGCCAAGGCCGCCGAGGCGCTGCGGGCCGAGGGCGCGGTGATCGTCGTCGGCGAGCGGCTGGCCGCCGTGGCGGGCGGGCTCACCGCCGCCGTACGGGCCGCGACCGCGATCGGCGCCGAGCTGGTGTGGGTGCCGCGCCGGGCCGGGGAGCGCGGTGCCGTCGAGGCGGGCGCGCTGCCGTCGCTGCTGCCGGGCGGACGTCCCGCGACCGACCCACGCGCGCGTGAAGAGGTCGCCGCCGCCTGGGGGCTCGCCGAACTCCCCCTGCGCTACGGCCGCGACACCGGCCAGATCGTGGAGGCCGCCGCGACCGGCGAACTCCAGGCCCTGCTCGTCTCGGGCGTCGAGGTCGCCGACCTGCCCGACCCGGCACGCGCGCGTGAGGCGCTCGCCGAGGTCGGATTCGTGGTGTCGCTGGAGCTGCGGCCCGGCGAGGTGACCGAGCTCGCCGATGTCGTGCTGCCGGTCGCCGCGGTCGCCGAGAAGGCCGGCACCTTCCTCAACTGGGAGGGCCGGGTGCGCTTCTTCGAGGCCGCGCTCAAGCCCGACCAGATGACCCGGCGCCTCGCCCCGACCGACGCGCGCGCACTGCAGATGCTGGCCGACGCCATGGACGTACACCTGGGCCTGCCGGATCTGCGCACCACGCGCGCGGAGATCGACCGGCTCGGCCCCTGGGACGGCCCGCGGGCCACCGAACCCCTGGCGACCGCCGGCCAGTTGCCGCGGCCCGCCGCTGGTGAGGCCGTTCTGGCCGGGCACCGGCTGCTGCTCGACCACGGCCTCCTGCAGGAGGGCGACGAAGCGCTCGCCGGGACCCGGCACGCCGCCCACGCGCGCTTGTCGGCCGCGACGGCCGCCGAGGCCGGCGTGAAGGACGGCGACACCCTCGCCGTGACCGGTCCCTCCGGGGCCGTCGAACTCCCGCTGCAGATCACGGAGATGCCCGACCGGGTGGTGTGGCTCCCGCTGAACTCCGTGGGCGGTGGTGTCGCCTCCGACACCGGGGCGCTGCCCGGCTCACTCGTCCGCATCGGCCCGGCGACCCTGGCGTCCGAGGCCCCCGAGGAGGTGGAGGCATGAGCCCTTTCCTCGCCGCTGAAGACCTCTCGATGTTCGGCCGCGACCCCTGGTGGCTGGTCGTCATCAAGGCGGTGTTCTGTTTCGCCTTCCTGATGCTGACGGTGTTGATCTCCATCGTCATGGAGCGCAAGGTCGTCGGCTGGATGCAGCGCCGCGTCGGCCCCAACCGGCACGGCCCCTGGGGCATGCTCCAGTCGCTCGCCGACGGCGTGAAGCTGATGCTCAAGGAAGATGTCGTCGTCAAACGCGCGGACAAGGTGGTCTACGTCCTCGCGCCGATCGTCGCGGCCATCCCGGCCTTCATGGCGATCGCGGTGATCCCCTTCGGGCCGGCCGGCAACGAGATCTCGATCTTCGGCCAGCGCACCACGATGCAGCTCACCGACCTGCCGGTGGCGATGCTCTACATCCTGGCCATCGGCTCCCTGGGCGTGTACGGCTTCGTCCTGGGCGGCTGGTCCTCCGGATCGACGTACCCGCTGCTCGGCGGCATCCGCTCGTGCGCCCAGATCATCTCGTACGAGATCGCCATGGGCGCGGCCTTCGCGTCGGTGTTCCTGTACTCCGGTTCGATGTCGAGCTCGGCGATCGTCGGAGCCCAGGAAGACCGCTGGTACATCGCGCTGCTGCCGGTGTCGTTCCTGATCTACATGGTGACGATGATCGGTGAGTCCAGCCGGGCGCCGTTCGACATGCCGGAGTCCGAGGGCGACCTCGTCGGCGGCTTCAACACCGAGTACAGCTCCATCAAGTTCGCGATGTTCATGCTCACCGAGTACATCCACATGGTGACCGTGTCGATGATCGCGGTGACGCTGTTCCTCGGCGGCTGGCGGGCCCCGTGGCCCATCAGCACCTTCTGGGAGGGCGCGAACCACGGCTGGTGGCCGATGCTCTGGTTCGTCGTCAAGCTCCAGATGCTGATCTTCTTCTTCGTCTGGCTGCGCGGCACCCTCCCGCGGGTCCGCTACGACCAGTTGATGAAGCTCGGCTGGAAGGTCCTCATCCCGGTCGCCGTGGCCTGGCTGATGCTCGTCGCCACGGTGCGTGCCTTCAGGAACGAGGGCTACGACTTCGCCGACATCGCCATCTACGTCGGCGGCGGTGTCCTTGGCCTGCTGCTGCTCTCGTTCGTCGTCGACATGTTCCGCGAGCGGGCGAAGGAGAGCGCGCGGCCCGCCGAGAAACCCGCCGCCTTCGACGCCATGGCGGGCGGATTCCCCGTACCACCGCTGCCGGGACAGGAGTTGCCGCCGGTGCCGCGGCGCCGCTCGCGCCGTGAGCCGGAGCTGATTGTCAGTGGCGGCCCCGATACTCAGAGTGACGGATCTCTGGATGGAAAGGAGGCGTCCGATGGCTGAGGAGCCCAAGGAGACCAAGCCCGGTTTCATGAACCCCGTCGCAGGCTTCGGCGTGACCTTCAAGGCCATGTTCAAGAAGCGGCTGACCGAGCAGTACCCGGAACAGCAGAAGACCACCGCTCCGCGATTCCATGGACGGCACCAGCTCAACCGCCATCCGGACGGCCTGGAGAAGTGCGTCGGCTGCGAGCTGTGCGCCTGGGCCTGCCCCGCCGACGCCATCTATGTGGAGGGCGCCGACAACACCGACGAGGAGCGCTACTCGCCGGGCGAGCGGTACGGGCGCGTGTACCAGATCAACTACGCCCGCTGCATCCTGTGCGGCCTGTGCATCGAGGCGTGCCCCACGCGCGCGCTGACGATGACCAACGAGTTCGAGCTCGCCGACTCCAGCCGCGCCAACCTCATCTACACCAAGGAGCAACTGCTCGCGGGCCTCGAGGACGGCATGGTCGACACGCCGCACGCGATCTACCCGGGGACCGACGAGCAGGACTACTACCGGGGTCTGGTGACGGAGGCCGCTCCGGGGACCGAGCGCCAGGTCGCCGTGTCCAAGGGTGAGAGGCCCGAGGAAGAGGAGGTGGACGCATGACCGAGCAGCTCGCCGCCTACTCCACCTCGACCGGCGAGGCCGTCCAGTTCTGGATCCTCGGCACCGTCGCCGTCATCGGCGCCCTGTGCACCGTGCTCATGAAGAAGGCCGTGCACAGCGCGCTGTGCCTCGCCGGGACCATGATCGTTCTGGCGGTGTTCTACCTCGCCAACGGCGCCTACTTCCTGGGCATCGTGCAGATCATCGTCTACACCGGCGCGATCATGATGCTGTTCCTGTTCGTGGTGATGCTGGTCGGCGTCACGGCCGCGGACTCCCTGAAGGAGACCATCAAGGGCCAGCGCTGGCTGGCCCTTCTGTGTGGGCTCGGCTTCGGCATCCTGCTGACCGCGGGCATCGGCAACGCCTCCCTGACGGAGTTCGGCGGCCTCGCCCAGGCGAACGCGAACGGCAATGTGGAGGGCCTCGCGGCCCTCATCTTCACCAAGTACGTCTTCGCCTTCGAGATCACCGGCGCCCTGCTCATCACGGCCACCGTCGGCGCGATGCTGCTCACCCACCGCGAGCGCACCGAGCGCGCCAAGACCCAGCGCGAGCTGGCCGAAGAGCGCGTACGCGAAGGCAAGTACATCCCGCCGCTGCCGGCGCCCGGCGTGTACGCCCGGCACAACGCCGTGGACATCGCGGGGCTGCTGCCCGACGGCACCCCGTCCGACCTCACGGTCAGCAAGACGCTGCGCGAACGCGGCCAGATCCGCGACGTGTCCGCCGAGGCGCTCAACGACCTGCGGGCGCTGGAGCAGCGCGCGGAGGAACGGCTGGAGCGGACCGCGATCGAGCCGTCGACCTTCAAGCGGCCCGAGGAGGCGTCCAAGTGAATCCGGTCAACTACCTCTACCTCGCCGCCCTGCTGTTCACGATCGGCGCCACCGGCGTGCTGATCAGGCGTAACGCGATCGTCGTGTTCATGAGCATCGAGCTGATGCTCAACGCCTGCAACCTCGCGCTCGTCGCCTTCTCCCGGATGCACGGCAATCTCGACGGCCAGATCATCGCCTTCTTCACGATGGTCGTCGCCGCCGCGGAGGTCGTCGTCGGGCTGGCGATCATCGTGTCGCTGTTCCGTTCCCGCCACTCGGCCTCGGTCGACGACGCCAGCCTGATGAAGCTCTAAGGGGTCGGAAGAATCGTGGAGAACCTGATTGCGCTGCTGATCGCGGCGCCATTGCTCGGAGCGGCCCTCCTGCTGTGCGGCGGCCGGCGTCTGGACGCCGTCGGCCAGTGGATCGGCACGCTCCTGTCGTTCGTCTCCTTCGTCTTCGGCGTGATCCTCTTCGCCGACCTGCTCGGCAAGGGCGCCGAGGACCGGACGCTGACCCAGCACCTGTTCACCTGGGTCCCGGTCGAGGGCTTCCAGGCGGACGTCGCCTTCCGCCTGGACCAGCTGTCGATGACGTTCGTGCTGCTGATCACCGGCGTGGGCTCGCTGATCCACCTGTACTCGGTCGGGTACATGGAGCACGACGAGCGGCGCCGCCGCTTCTTCGGCTATCTGAACCTGTTCCTCGCGGCGATGCTGCTGCTCGTCCTCGCCGACAACTACCTGCTGCTGTACGTCGGCTGGGAGGGCGTCGGTCTCGCGTCGTACCTGCTGATCGGCTTCTGGCAGCACAAGCCCAGCGCCGCCACCGCCGCGAAGAAGGCCTTCCTGGTCAACCGCGTCGGCGACATGGGCCTGTCGATCGCGATCATGCTGATGTTCCTGTGGTTCGGCACCTTCGCGTTCGGGCCGGTGCTGGAGGCCACCGGTGAGACCTCCGAGGGCAAGCTCACCGCGATCGGCCTGATGCTGCTGCTCGCCGCGTGCGGCAAGTCCGCCCAGGTGCCGCTGCAGTCCTGGCTCGGGGACGCGATGGAGGGCCCGACCCCGGTCTCGGCCCTCATCCACGCCGCGACCATGGTGACCGCGGGCGTCTATCTGATCGTCCGCTCCGGGGTCATCTTCAACGCCGCGCCCGACGCACAACTGGTCGTCACCATCGTCGGCGCCGTCACGCTGCTGTTCGGTGCGATCGTCGGTTGCGCGAAGGACGACATCAAGAAGGCGCTGGCCGGCTCGACCATGTCGCAGATCGGCTACATGATCCTCGCCGCGGGCCTCGGCCCCATCGGCTACGTCTTCGCGATCATGCACCTGGTGACGCACGGCTTCTTCAAGGCCGGGCTCTTCCTCGGCGCCGGTTCCGTCATGCACGGCATGAACGACGAGGTCGACATGCGCAAGTACGGCGGCCTGCGCAAGTACATGCCGGTCACCTTCGTCACCTTCGGCCTCGGCTACCTCGCGATCATCGGCTTCCCGGGTCTGTCCGGCTTCTTCTCCAAGGACAAGATCATCGAGGCGGCGTTCGCCAAGGGCGGCACCGAGGGCTGGATCCTCGGCGGCTGCGCGCTGCTGGGCGCGGCGATCACGGCGTTCTACATGACGCGCGTGATGCTGATGACGTTCTTCGGAGAGGAACGCTGGCGCCACGCCCCGACCGCGTCCCCGGCCGAGCCCAGCGTGGAGCCCGCGGCCGAGACGCGCGGCGAGCACGCGGAGCCGCACCCGCACGAGTCGCCCAGGGTCATGACGATCCCCATGATCCTGCTGGCCGTCGGATCGGTGGCCGCCGGTGGCTTCTTCAGCATCGGTGACCGCTTCATCCACTGGCTGGAGCCCATCACCGGGCACGACCACGGCCATGCGCCGCTCAGCGCGGGAGCCATCACCGGCGCGACCGTCGCATGCATGGTCATCGGCGTCGCCATCGCCTACGCCCAGTACGGCCGCCGCCCGGTCCCGGTCGTCGCCCCGCGCGGGTCGCTGCTCACCCGGGCCGCCCGGCGCGACCTGCTCCAGGACGACTTCAACCACGTCGTCCTCGTACGCGGCGGCGAGCACCTCACGCGCTCCCTGGTGTACGTCGACCACACCCTGGTCGACGGCGTCGTCAACGGCACGGCGGCCTCGATGGGCGGCCTGTCCGGACGGATGCGCAGACTCCAGAACGGCTTCGCGCGGTCGTACGCGGTCTCGATGTTCGGCGGTGCGGCGATCCTCATCGCCGCGACCCTGCTGATGAGGGCGGTCTGATACCGATGTCCTTTCCTCTGCTGACAGCCACGGCGGTGCTCCCGGCGATCGGGGCGATCGCCACGGCCGCCGTACCGGCCGCGCAGCGCACCGTCGCCAAATGGCTGGCGCTGCTCGTCTCGCTCGGCACACTCGCCCTCGCGATCACCGTCCTGGTCCGCTTCGACCCGGACGGCGAGCGCTACCAGCTCACCGAATCCCACGCCTGGATCGCGGACTTCGGGGTCCGCTACGAACTCGGTGTGGACGGCATCGCGGTCGCGCTGATCGCGCTGACGGCGCTGCTCATTCCGTTCATCGTCCTCGCGGGCTGGCACGACGCCGACCCGCTGGAGACCGGAAGCAGGCGCTGGCGGCCGACGCAGGGCTTCTTCGCCCTGATCCTGGCCGTAGAGGCGATGGTGATCCTCTCGTTCGAGGCCACCGACGTCTTCCTCTTCTACATCTTCTTCGAAGCCATGCTCATCCCGATGTACTTCCTCATCGGCGGCTTCGGGGACCGTGCCCACGAGCACGGCGAGAAGGTGGCGTCGACGCAACGGTCGTACGCCGCGGTGAAGTTCCTGCTCTACAACCTGGTCGGCGGTCTGATCATGCTGGCCGCGGTGATCGGCCTCTACGTGGTCGCCGGGAACTTCTCGCTCACTGAGATCGCCGAGGCCCGCGCCAACGGCTCACTCGACATGGCGACCAACACCGAGCGCTGGCTGTTCCTCGGCTTCTTCTTCGCCTTCGCGGTGAAGGCGCCGCTGTGGCCGCTGCACACCTGGCTGCCCAACGCGATGCAGGAGGCCACCGCTCCGGTCGCCGTCCTCATCACCGCGGTCGTCGACAAGGTGGGCACCTTCGCGATGCTCCGCTTCTGCCTCCAGTTGTTCCCGGAGGCCAGCAAGTGGGCGACGCCCGCGATCCTCGTCCTGGCGTTGATCAGCATCGTCTACGGGGCGTTGCTCGCGGTCGGCCAGCGGGACATGAAGCGCCTGATCGCCTACGCGTCGATCTCGCACTTCGGCTTCATCATCATGGGCATCTTCGCGATGACCAGCCAGGGCCAGTCCGGCGCGACGCTCTACATGGTCAACCACGGCATCTCCACCGCCGCGTTGATGCTGGTGGCAGGCTTCCTGATCTCGCGGCGCGGCTCGCGGCTCATCGCCGACTACGGCGGTGTGCAGAAGGTCGCCCCGGTACTCGCCGGCACCTTCCTGATCGGCGGCCTTGCGACCCTGTCACTGCCGGGCCTGGCGCCCTTCGTTAGTGAGTTCCTGGTCCTGGTCGGCACGTTCACGCGCTACCCGGTGGTCGGCATCATCGCCACCTTCGGCATCGTGCTCGCCGCGCTCTACACCCTCGTCCTCTACCAGCGGACGATGACGGGCCCGGTGAAGCCGGAGGTCTCCGCGATGCCCGACCTGAGGGTGCGCGAACTCGTGGTCGTCGCCCCGCTGGTCGTACTGCTGATCTTCCTGGGTGTCTACCCGAAGCCCGTCACGGACATCGTCAACCCGGCGGTCAAGCAGACCATGTCCGACGTACAGAAGAAGGATCCCCAGCCCGAGGTGGAGGCGGCCAAGTGAGCGCAACAGCCGTCCACAGCCTGTGGACAACCGCGGCCGACCCGATCTCGAAGATCGACTCGCCGAAGATCGAGTATGCCCAGCTCTCGCCCACCCTGATCGTCGTCGGCGCGGCGGTCGTCGGGGTGCTGATCGAGGCGGTGCTACCGCGCAAGGCGCGTTACCACGCGCAGGTGTTCGTCGCCGCCGTGGCGCTCGTCGCGGCCTTCGCCGCGGTCGTGGCGCTGTCGATCGACGGATACGCCACGACCAAGTCGGGCATCGCGGCGATGGGCGCGATCGCCGTCGACGGACCGGCCCTGTTCCTCCAGGGCACGATCCTGCTGGCCGGACTGGTCGGACTGTTCACCTTCGCCGAGCGGCGGCTCGACCCGGCGGCGCACGGCAACCGGGTCGACTCCTTCGCCGCGCAGGCCGCGTCCGTGCCGGGCAGCGACAGCGAGAAGGCCGCGGTCAAGGCCGGGTTCACCACCACCGAGGTGTTCCCGCTGCTGATGTTCGCCGTCGCGGGCATGCTGGTCTTCCCGGCGGCCAACGACCTGCTGACGCTGTTCATCGCCCTGGAAGTGTTCTCGCTCCCGCTGTACCTGATGTGCGCGCTGGCCCGCCGCAAGCGGCTCATGTCGCAGGAGGCCGCGGTCAAGTACTTCCTGCTCGGCGCCTTCGCCTCCGCGTTCACACTGTTCGGGATCGCGCTGCTCTACGGCTACGCGGGCTCCGTCTCCTACGCGACGATCGCGCAGGTCGTCGACGGCACGGTGCCGGAGGTCACGCCGGCGCTCGCGGACACGATGGGCAACGACGCGCTGCTGCTCATCGGCGCCGCGATGATCGTCATGGGTCTGCTGTTCAAGGTGGGCGCGGTGCCGTTCCACATGTGGACGCCGGACGTCTACCAGGGCGCGCCGACGCCGCTGACCGGGTTCATGGCGGCGGCGACGAAGGTGGCCGCGTTCGGTGCGCTGCTGCGCGTTCTGTACGTGGTGCTGCCCGGCCTGCGCTGGGACTGGCGGCCGGTCATGTGGGGCGTGGCGATCGTCACGATGCTGGGCGGTGCGATCGTCGCGATCACCCAGACCGACATCAAGCGGCTGCTGGCGTACTCGTCGATCGCGCACGCCGGTTTCATCCTCGCGGGTGTCATCGCGACCACGCCGGACGGGGTGTCGTCCGTCCTCTTCTACCTGGCCGCGTACTCGTTCGTGACGATCGGGGCGTTCGCGGTGGTGACGCTGGTGCGCGACGCCGGCGGAGAGGCGACGCACCTGTCCAAGTGGGCCGGCCTGGGCCGCCGCTCGCCGCTGGTCGCGGCGGTGTTCGCGGTGTTCCTGCTGGCCTTCGCCGGCATTCCGCTGACCTCCGGCTTCGCCGGGAAGTTCGCCGTGTTCAAGGCGGCGGCGGAGGGCGGCGCGGGACCGCTGGTCGTGGTCGGTGTGATCTCGTCCGCGATCGCGGCGTTCTTCTACATCCGCGTGATCGTCCTGATGTTCTTCAGCGAGCCGAAGCCGGAGGGGCCGACGGTCGCGGTGCCGTCGCCGCTGACGATGACGGCGATCGGGGTCGGTGTGGCGGTCACTCTGGTGCTGGGTGTGGCGCCGCAGTACTTCCTGGACCTGGCGAGCCAGGCGGGGGTGTTCGTGCGCTGACGCGGCGCTCCCGGGCACGGCGGCGGCCTGGCTTCTCTCGGGGAGAGAAGCCAGGCCGTTCTCCTGTACGGGACGTGAGCCTGTGGATAACTCCGGCGCTGTCGGTCCTGCCCCCTATCGTGGAGGCAGTGGTCGAGGGACGACGTACGGGGGACATGCGATGGGTGCGACGGGTGGGATCAGGGAGATGCCAAGGGTGACCGAGGTGGCGCCGGCGGGCGGTGGTGAGGCGCTGGCCGCGCTGCATCGGGTCTTCGGGTACGAGGCCTTCCGCGGGGAGCAGGAAGCGGTCATCGAGCATGTGGTGGCGGGCGGCGACGCCGTCGTGCTCATGCCGACCGGCGGCGGCAAGTCCCTCTGCTATCAGATTCCGTCCCTGGTCAGACCAGGTACGGGAGTGGTCGTCTCCCCGCTCATCGCGCTGATGCAGGACCAGGTGGACGCGCTGCGGGCGCTGGGCGTGCGCGCCGGGTTCATGAACTCCACGCAGGACTTCGACGAGCGGCGGGTGGTGGAGGCGGAGTTCCTCGCGGGCGAGCTCGACCTGCTCTACCTCGCCCCCGAGCGGCTGCGGCTCGACTCCACGCTGGATCTGCTGTCGCGCGGCAAGATCGCGGTGTTCGCGATCGACGAGGCGCACTGCGTGTCCCAGTGGGGCCACGACTTCCGCCCCGACTATCTGGCCCTGTCGCTGCTCGGCGAGCGCTGGCCGGACGTCCCGCGGATCGCGCTCACGGCGACGGCCACGCGGGCGACGCACCAGGAGATCACCCAGCGGCTGAACATGCCGGCGGCCCGGCACTTCGTGGCGAGCTTCGACCGGCCCAACATCCAGTACCGGATCGTGCCGAAGGCGGACCCGAAGAAGCAGCTTTTGAGCTTCCTGCGGGACGAGCACGCGGGCGACGCGGGCATCGTGTACTGCCTGTCCCGCAAGTCGGTGGAGGCCACGGCCGAGTTCCTGACCCGCAACGGCATCGAGGCGGTGCCCTATCACGCGGGCCTGGACGCGGGCACGCGCGCGGCGCACCAGTCCCGGTTCCTGCGGGAGGAGGGCCTGGTCGTGGTGGCGACCATCGCCTTCGGGATGGGCATCGACAAGCCGGACGTGCGGTTCGTCGCCCACCTCGACCTGCCCAAGTCGGTCGAGGGCTACTACCAGGAGACGGGGCGTGCGGGACGTGACGGCCTGCCCTCCACGGCCTGGATGGCCTACGGCCTCAACGACGTCATACAGCAGCGCAAGCTGATCCAGTCCGGCGAGGGCGACGAGGCGTTCCGGCGCCGGGCCGCCGCACACCTGGACGCGATGCTGGCGCTGTGCGAGACGGCCCAGTGCCGGCGCGGTCAGTTGCTCGCCTACTTCGGCCAGGACCCCGATCCGGTGGGCTGCGGCAACTGCGACACCTGCCTGACGCCGCCGGAGACCTGGGACGGCACGATCGCGGCGCAGAAGGTGCTGTCGACGGTGGTGCGGCTGCAGCGCGAGCGCGGGCAGAAGTTCGGCGCGCTGCAGATCGTCGACATCCTGCTGGGCAAGCGCACCGCCAAGGTGATCCAGTTCGACCACGACCAGCTCTCCGTGTTCGGCATCGGCGAGGAGCTGAACGAGGGCGAATGGCGCGGCGTCGTCCGGCAGTTGCTGGCGCAGGGGCTGCTCGCGGTCGAGGGGGAGTACGGGACGCTCGTGCTGACCGAGGCCAGCGGGACGGTGCTGCGGCGCGAGCGGGAGGTGCCGCTGCGCAAGGAGCCGAAGAAGCCGGCAGCCTCGCGGTCGGGGTCCACGGGTTCCGGACGCGGGGAGCGCAAGGCGAAGGCCGCGGCGGCCGAGCTGCCCCAGGAGCTGGCGCCGGCCTTCGAGGCACTGCGGGCCTGGCGTGCCGAGCAGGCCCGGGAGCAGGGCGTTCCGGCGTATGTGATCTTCCACGACGCGACATTGCGGGAGATCGTGACGGTGTGGCCCGCCTCCGTGCGGGAGCTCGGGGGCGTCAGCGGGGTCGGCGAGAAGAAGCTGGCCACGTATGGCGAGGGGGTGCTCGAGGTGCTGGCCTCGATGCGCGGGGACTCCGGTGCCGGGGCGGCGGACGGCGCGGCACCCGCGGCCGATCACGGGGAGGACGACTGGCCCGACATCGAGCCTGAGCCGGAGGACTGGGCCTAGGCGCGGGGAGCTGTCGAGCGCCGGTCGGCTCGTCTCAGCTCGTCCGGCGCTCGGGGGCGACGGTCAGGCCAGCGCCGTCAGCCCGGGCGCGAACGTGATCAGCAGCGGCAGCAGCGGCACCAGTGCGGCCAGCGTCGTCGTCAACGCCCGATGACGGCGACCCAGGCGCGGGGGCGGCTGGAGCAGGCGGTTGACGCGCTCGCCCAGGAGGCGGTGGGTGGAGGCGCAGGACAGGACGCCGCGGTGCTGGTTGAGCTCGATCAGGGCCAGGGCTGTCGTCAGATGACCGCAGCGGCGGGACGCCGTGTCGTCGGCGGCGAGTTCGACCAGGCGGTGGGTCTGGTCGCAGAAGTGGGCGAACAACGGGATGCGGGGGAATCCGGTGGCGAGCGCGGTGGACAGGTGCAGCAGCCAGTCGTGGCGGGCGCGGGCGTGGCCGCGCTCATGGGTGAGGACGGCGTCGAGCTGGTGGTCGGTCAGACGGTGCAGGGCGCCCGTGGTGACGATGAGCTGGGGCGGGTTGCCGGGCATCCACCAGGCGTCCGGGTACTCGTCCTCCAGCACCAGCAGCGGGCCGCGCGCCGAGCCCAGCCCGGCCGGCAGGTCGGGGGCGCGTTCGCGCAGGTGGGCCCTGGCGTGGCCGCGCCGCCGACGGGCCTCGACCAGCTCACGGGCCAGCATCGCGGTCGTCCAGGCGGCGCCGCAGGCCAGCAGCAGGGTGAGGGCGGCCGCCCAGGCCGGCGTGGTCGTCAGGTCGTACGCCTCCGTCACCGGCGGCGGCGCCGGAGCGAAGAGCTGGGCGCGTACCGTGCCGAAGACGGCGGCGGTGCCCAGGGCCAGGGCCGTCAGGCAGCACAGCAGGACGGTGGCGACCAGGCACTGCCACACCCAGAGCGCGACCACGGGTTCCCGTTCCGGCCAGGCGGCCCGGGTCAGCGCGCGGGGGACGGGCAGGGCGGCCGTCAGGGCGACGATGCTCAGCAGGAGCATGCAGACGGTCATGCCGAGGTCTCCGGATCCTGGACAGGGGAGGTACGGGAGTGGCGGTGCGGGGCGGCGGGCCGCGAACGCCGGTCCCGGCTCGCTTCCCACCGCCAGCCAGTATGACGGTGACCGTCTCAGGAGTCAGGGGGAAAGACTCGCCGAATCCCCTGTCACGGCCGTTTTCCTACGTGACCGCCGAAGCGCCCGGCACAGACATCACACGGTGCGCCACGCCGCGAACCACCAGACGGCAGCCGCGCGTTGGGCCCGGCGGCTCCGCCGTCACCCCGCCACGATCCGCCCCGTGACGTCCCCCAGACCCACCCGGGCCCCACCGGGTCCCGGTGCCCAGGCGGACAGCGTCACCACGTCGCCGTCCTCCAGGAACGTCCGCTTGCCGCCGGGGAGTTCGAGAGGGTCCCGGCCGTTCCAGGTCAGCTCCAGCAGCGAGCCGCGCTCGCGTTCAGTTGGGCCGCTGACCGTGCCGGAGCCGTACAGGTCGCCGGTGCGCAGGGAGGCTCCGTTCACGGTCATGTGGGCGAGCTGCTGGGCGGCGGTCCAGTACATGGTGGAGAAGGGCGGCTCGGCGATCACGTGGCCGTTGACGGCCACCGAGATACGCAGGTCGTAGCCGCCGGGCTCGGTCTCGGAGCCGGAGTCGTCCAGGTACGGCAGCAGGGGGTGGGTCCGCTCCGGCGGTGCCACCCGCGCCTCCTCCAGCGCGTCCAGCGGGGTGATCCACGCCGACACCGACGTGGCGAAGGACTTGCCGAGGAAGGGGCCGAGGGGGACGTACTCCCAGGCCTGGATGTCGCGTGCCGACCAGTCGTTGAGCAGGCACAGGCCGAAGACGTGCTCCCGGTAGTCGCCCAGCGCCACCGGCCTGCCCATCCGCGACGGAGTGCCGACCACGAAGCCGACCTCGGCCTCGATGTCCAGGCGGACCGACGGGCCGAAGACCGGTGCCGGATCGGTGGGGGCCTTGCGCTGGCCCGAGGGCCGTACGACATCGGTGCCGGACACCACGACCGTGCCGGAGCGGCCGTGGTAACCGATGGGCAGGTGCTTCCAGTTGGGGGTCAGGGAGTCCGCGGCGTCGGGGCGGAAGATCTGGCCGACGTTCCGGGCGTGGTTCTCGGAGGCGTAGAAGTCGACGTAGTCCGCGACCTCGAAGGGGAGGTGCAGGGTCACCGAGGAGAGGGGATGGAGGAGGTCCTGGACGGCCTCGTGGTGTGCCGGGACCGTCACCCAGGCCGTCAGCGCGCGCCGCACGTCGGACCAGGTGGTGCGGCCGGCCGCGAGCAGGGGGTTCAGGGAGTCCTGGGCGAGCAGCGGGGAGTACGGCGAGCCGAGCGCGTAGGCCGCCTTGCCCGCGTCGAGGACGTGGTCGCCGAGCCGGACGCCGACGCGTCGCGCGGAGTCCGAGCCGGGCAGGGAGAAGACGCCGTACGGAAGGTTGTGCGTGCCGAAGGGGTCGCCCTCGGGGAGATCGAAGGGGGGCATGGGGTGCTGCCTCACTCTCATCCGCTCCGTATGCCATGTGGTCGGGCCACACGTTACGGGTGAGTCGCCGGTCTTGGGCAGTACGGCGGCCGAGTCGCCGGGCCCGGTGAATCAGCAGGTCGGCGCGGCTTTGGGCGGATCGATGGCCGCGGTGGCGCGGTCATGGGCCCCGCCACGCCCCTGCGGAGGTGAAATCGCAACAAACGAAAGGAAGTTGTACGCGTGGAGACAGAAGCGGAACCGGAACAGGTGTCAACGGATGTGAACACAGCAGCCGTCCGGTTCAGGTCGAGTCGTTGGGGCGTCCTGTCCGTATTCTCTGATCATGGCAGCACCCATCGCATATTCACTCATCGCCACTGACCTGGACGGGACGTTGCTCCGCGGTGACGACACGCTCTCCGACCGGACCCTCGAATCGCTCGCGCGGGTGGCGGTGGCCGGTGCCCAGCACCTCGTCGTGACCGGCCGGCCGGCGCCCAGAGTGCGGCCGTTGCTCGACGTCCTGGGCAGCAGGGGGCTCGCGGTGTGCGGACAGGGCGCGCAGTTGTACGACGCCGGCGCCGACCGTCTGCTGTGGTCCGTGACGCTGGACCGGGAGCTGGCGGAGACCGCGCTCGGCAAGATCGAGGCCGAGGTGGGGCAGGTGTACGCGGCCGTCGACCAGGACGGCGTCGACGGGCTCACGCTCATCGAGCCCGGGTACCTGATGCCGCACCCCACCCTGCCCGCCGTGCGCGTGATGCACCGGGACGACCTGTGGTGCGAGCCGATCAGCAAGGTGCTGCTGCGCCATCCCAGCCTGTCCGACGACGAGTTGGCGGCAACGGCGCGTTCGGTGGTCGGCTCCCTGGCGACGGTCACGATGTCGGGGCCCGGCACCGTCGAACTCCAGCCATGCGGCATCACCAAGGCGACCGGTCTCGCGCTCGCCGCCGAGCACCTCGGTCTCGGTCCGCGCGACACCGTCGCCTTCGGTGACATGCCCAACGACATCCCCATGTTCGACTGGGCCGCCCACGGTGTCGCGATGGCCAACGCGCATCCCGAACTCAAGGCGATCGCCGACGAGATCACCCTCTCGAACGAGGACGACGGCATCGCCGTCGTCCTCGAGAGACTCTTTACGGGCGAATTGGTGGATTTCGCCCCATAGGGCCTAGTAGGGGCCGTTCACGTTGTCGATGGAGCCGTAACGCGCGGCCGCGTAGTTGCATGCGGCCACGATGTTCGCGACCGGGTCGAAGGGGTCGTACACCGTCCCCGGCACGTGGTAGCTGGCGAAGGTGGGGTCGATGACCTGGAGCAGGCCCTTGGACGGGGTGCCCGCCACGGCGTTGGAGTCCCAGTTGTTGATGGCCAGCGGGTTGCCGGAGGACTCGCGGAGGATGTTGCGGTGAATGCCCTCGTACGACCCGGGAATTCCGTTCTGCGCCATGATGTCCAGCGCGTTGCGGATCCAGCCGTCGAGGTTGTTCGGGTACGACTTCACGGAGGACTGGGTGGCCTTGGCGACGCCGGACCGCTTGGCGGGCGCGGACGCCTTGCTCGGCGCGGACGCCTTCTTCGTCGTCCGGACCTTCAGGTCCATGCCCGGGTGGATCAGCCGCGGGTCGTCCCCGATGACCTTGCGGTTGTCCTTGTAGAGCTGCCGCCAGCCGCCCTGGGCGTCGTAGCGGTCCGCGATGCCGTAGAGCGTGTCGCCCTTCTTCGTGGTGTACGTGACGGGGCCGGGCTTGGCTGCGGTCGACTCCGCCGCGCCCGCGCCGGTCGCGCTCAGGAGCGGGAGGGCGAGGGCGGCGGTGCCGGTTCCGGCGATGGCGACACGGCGGGTGAGCGGGTTGGTGCGGGGGCGGCGGTGCTTGCCTCGGGGCATGGCGCTGTTCCTCTCCGTCGCCTGCGAGGTGAGCTGTCGGGTTCGGGCGGGAGATGCCCGGCCGCGCCGCCGTGCGACGGTGCGAATTCACCCCTAGCCGGTTCGGCGCGCCATCAAGGCGTCCGGTCCGGCGACTTACCTGGGTCCCCCGCTCCTGCCGTGCGTGTGTGAGTTGCGTCGATGGATGACTGGGCGGCGGCAGGATTCGGCGTCCGCCCGACGAGCGGGAACGTATGCGAGAGCACATGCCCGGAACAAGTGCCATGGCTGTCTGACGTGCGGATTGACCATGGTCTGAGAGGAATGGGGCGCTTGATCCTTTGCGGTTGCCAAGCTTCAACTTGCGTTCCGTGCAAGGGTGGAAGGGGGGATGCCCGGTCGGGTCGCGAAGTGGGCGCGAGTGACCCAATTCACTGGCGATCACAAGAATGGCAAATCGGGCAATGCCTCCAACTCGCCTTTAACTGGCTGTCCGTGGAGTCCGTTTTTCCCATGTCCAGCTGAAAACCACCTCTTCGCCCTCCATGCGGATGACCTCGTTGGAGGCGGCGAAGGACGGAACCTCCCAGGTGATGCACGTCGTTGTCATAGCGATCGGAAGGGAGGCGAAGTCACCCCTGGCGGGTGCCGGGCATCCCGGCCTTGTCGGCCGGTCGGGCGGGCGGTGCGACAGGTATTCGAGGAGCGCTGGGAAGGGTGTGCGGATGTGCAGGGCGGGATACGGGCCGCGGCTTCCCTATATGTCGATACTTATCCGGCCTTATCGGATGATCAAAAAAATACCGGCCGTGATCCGATACCGCCCGTGGTGGACGGGTGGGTGGCATCGGTGATCGAAACATGACCGGATACGCTGACTCGAGTGATGGCAGCGACCTATCGACAAACCGTGTAACCGCCAGTAGACACCAGCAGACAGGAGACCCCTCGTGACCGTCGTCGGGCCGTTCGGGCTGAGCGTGCGGGACCAGGCTCTGGAAGCCGATGTCCAGGCCGGATTGGCGGCTGTCGAGGAGGGATTGCTCGAAGCCACCAAGAGTGAGGTCCCCTTCATCACCGAGGCCGCCCAGCATCTGGTGCGAGCGGGTGGAAAGCGCTTCAGGCCGTTGCTCGTGATGCTCACCGCCCAGTTCGGTGACCCGTATGCGCCGGGCGTCGTGCCGTCGGCGGTGGTGGTCGAGCTCACCCATCTGGCGACCCTGTACCACGACGACGTGATGGACGAGGCGGCCGTACGGCGCGGGGTCGACAGCGCGAACGCCCGCTGGGGCAACTCGGTCGCCGTACTGACCGGCGACTTCCTGTTCGCCCGGGCCTCGCACATCCTGGCCGACCTCGGGCCCGAGGCGGTGCGGGTGCAGGCCGAGGCGTTCGAGCGGCTGGTCACCGGGCAGATCCTGGAGACCGCGGGGCCGCAGGACGGCCGGGACCCGGTCGAGCACTACCTGGACGTGCTGAGCGGGAAGACCGGGTCGCTGGTGGCGGTGTCGTGCCGGTTCGGGGCGATGATGTCGGGCGCCGACGAGACCGTGGTCGACGTGCTGACCCAGTACGGGGAGCGGCTGGGGGTCGCCTTCCAGCTCGCGGACGACGTACTGGACATCGCCAGCGACTCCCACGAGTCCGGCAAGACGCCGGGGACGGATCTTCGCGAGGGCATTCCCACGCTGCCCGTGCTGCGGCTGCGGGAGCGGGCCGAGCGGCTCGGGCTGGCGGATGACATCGCGTTGTGCGAGCTGCTGGACTCCGATCTGAACGACGACGCGCGGCACGCGCAGGCGCTGGCCGCGCTGCGAGCGCACCCTGCGCTGGAGCAGGCTCGGCGGGACACGGTGCGGTACGCGGAGGATGCGCGGGCCGCGCTGGCGCCGTTGCCGGATGTCGGGGCCAAGGCCGCGTTGATGGAGTTGTGCGACGCGGTGGTGCATCGGGCCGGCTAGGGGTTCTCACCCTCGTCGACGACGTGACGCGCGTCACAAAGCTGGACTGAGTCCAAACTGAGATCACCTCCGTATCCATGCCCAGAAGCTGACGCAGGGGGCGTCAGCCGCATTACGGGGAGAAAACAGAATCATGGGCATGAAGACGACGTTCTCGAAGCGCCGTAAGAGCCTGATGGTCACCGCCGTCGCGGTGACCGCCGCCGGTGGTGTCGCCGCCGCGGTGATTCCCGCCTTCGCCGCCGGAGGCGACCGCGCCGACCACGCGGGCCACGCCGGCGGCGACACGCGGGGGATCGTGAACCAGAGCGCGACCGCCGGGGGCGGCACCGGGGGCACGATCCTGGCCGCCGGCCTTCGCGGGGCGAACGAGGTTCCCGTCGAGGGCGGGCCCGCCGTCGGGGACAAGGACGGAACCGCTCTGCAGTTCGTGAAGGTCAAGGGGGACAAGGTGTCCGTCGCCGTCACCTGGCGCGGCACCGGCAGGCCGACCGCCCTCCACATCCACCAGGGAGCCAAGGGCACCAACGGCGGCATCAAGGTCGACTTCGGCGGCCTGCTCGGCAAGAGCAAGAACGAGGGCCATGGACATGATCATGGCGGCAGCCTCACCGGCACCGTCCAGGTGAAGGACCCCGCCCTCCTCAACGCCCTGAAGACCGACCCGAGTTCGTTCTACGCCAACCTGCACACGGCCGAGTTCCCGGGCGGCGCCGTCCGCGGCCAGCTCCACAAGGTCACCGTCGCCGAGTTCGACTTCCGGGACGCGCTCGACAACTTCCAGGCGTCCGTCATCAAGGGCAAGCAGATCTACGAGTGCAAGCCGGCCGAGGGCGGCGGGTACGCCTTCGCCCAGCGCGACGTCAGCGCCGTACTGGGCGGTCGTATCGCGCACTCCTTCGTCGCGCCCAACTCCGGTACGCCGCAGTGGGTCGCGCGGGACGGCAGCGCGGTGACCGGGGCCGTCATCTCCAGGACCCCGAACGGTGACAAGAACATCCCCGAGCTGGATCTGAAGGCCACTCAGTCCGGCAAGCACCGCGGCCTGCTGGCCCGCACCGTCGAGATCCTGCGGCTGAACACCGTCGGCGGCGTGGCCCCGAGCGGTTCCTGCACACCGGGCGCGATCGTCGGCGTGCCGTACCAGGCGGACTACGTGTTCCTCAACGGCTGACCCGGTCGCCGGCGCGCACGCACAGCGGCGTCTTCCCCTCAACCCCTACGGGTCGGGGGAGGCGCCGCCTCCTCGTGTCATACCGCAGGTGTACGCGGAGTTGGCTCCGAAGGTTGACGAATCTCTCTGGCCGATTTGGTCAGATGGAAACCACGGAAAACACCACTCCTCACCGATTCGGGTGAGAATGGCGGCTCAGGGGTGGGCGAGTGCGGGGTCGTGAGACTCGCGGGCGAGGAAACGAGACGGGCAGCCGCCGCCGACGACGGAGGTAAGGCACACATGGCACCGTACGAATCCGACGACAGTACGACCGCCGCGGAGGTCGACGACCTGCGGGCGGGGCGGCGCAAGGCCGCGCGGTACGTCGTTCCGGTCGCGGTTATGGGAGTCGCGGCGGCGACGATCGGGCTCGTCCCGGCGATCGCCGACTCCGGCGACCCGGACCTGCCGGACATCACCGCGCAGCAACTCATCGAGAAGATCGCCCAGTCGGACGTGCAGCAGCTCTCCGGCACCTTCAAGATCACCACCGATCTGGGCCTGCCCGACCTCGGCGGGCTGGAGTCCAGCCTCACCTCCGGCGCCATGCCGTCGGGATCAGGTGAGGGTTCGTCCGCCGACCCCTCGGCCAAGCTCACCGAGCTGGCGTCCGGCACGCACACGCTGCGCGTGGCCGTCGACGGCGAGGACAAGCAGAAGCTCTCCCTGCTGGAGAACGCCTCCGAGTACAGCCTCATCCACAACGGCAAGGACATCTGGGGCTACGACAGCAAGTCGAACGAGGTCTTCCACGGCACCGCCGACGAGGCACCGGGGCAGAAGGAGAAGGGGAGGACCGAAGAGGTCCCCGCGACTCCCAAGGAGTTCACCGAGGAAGCCCTCAAGGCGGTTGACGACACCACGTCCGTCACCGTCGACGGCACCGCGCAGGTCGCGGGCCGGGACGCCTACCGGCTGCTCATCAAGCCGAAGCAGTCCGGGACCACGGTCGGTGCGATCAGCGTGGCCGTGGACGCCAAGACCGGTATGCCGCTGAAGTTCACGCTGACCCCGTCCAGCGGTGGCGCGGCCGTGATCGACGCGGGCTTCACCCAGGTCAGCTTCGCCAAGCCGGACGCCTCCACCTTCGACTTCACCCCGCCCAAGGGTGCGAAGGTCACCGAGGAGGGCGAGTTGGAAGGGGAGGCTCAGAAGCACGGTTCCGCGAAGTCCGAGGACGAGTTCCGCAAGGAGTTCGAGAAGGAGTTCGGCGGCGCGAAGTCCGAGGGCAAGGCGGGCCAGGGCGGTCCCGAGATCATAGGCGAGGGCTGGAACTCCGTGGCCGTCTTCGACACCGGCGGCGAGGGCATCCCGTCCGGCTCCGAGGTCGGCGGCGACATGGGCGGCTTCCTGGACTCCCTGGGCGACAAGGCCACCGGTAAGTTCGGCTCGGGCACGGTCTTCAAGACGCGCCTGATCAACGCCCTGGTCACGGATGACGGCAAGGTCTATGTGGGCGCGGTCGACAAGGACGCGCTCGTGAAGGCGGCCGACTCCGGGAAGTAACCCGTAGCCGACCGCCGTACCCGCACCACGAACCGAGGAGCCCGAGGCGCCGATGCACGAACCGCCCGCCGGGGAGACCGACGAGGCCGCCCGGGCCGACTCGACCGCACCGGGTGACGAGGCCAGGCACACTGACGGCACGGCGCGGGCCGGCGAGCTCGATCAGCCCGGTCAGCCTGATCAGCCCGGCCAGTCCCATCGGGCCGATCAGCCCGATCAGCCTGGCCAGTCCCATCGGGCCGATCGGGTCGACCCGGTCGTGTCGGCCGGCGAGGCCGTGCACGCCGTTCCGGTTGCCGGGTCCGGTCAGGCCGGTGGGGTGGTGCGCGCCGGTGGGACCGACTCGGTCGCACCCGCTGGTGTGCATGCCGTTTCGGTCGCAGGGTCTGGTCAGGCCGACGGGGCCGACCCGGTCGTGTCGGCCGGTGAAGTCGCGCATGCCGATCCGGTTGCCCGGTCCGGCCAGGCCGCCGCGGCGCCGCGTGCCCACCGACTCGGCCAGTCAGGCCCGTTCCGTGAGGGTGACGCCGTCATCGCCACCCACGGGCTGACCAAGCGCTACCGCGGCGGGCAGCTCGCTGTGGACGGTCTCGATCTGGCCGTCCCGGCGGGCAGCGTCTTCGGGTTCCTCGGGCCCAACGGTTCGGGCAAGACCACCACCATTCGCATGCTGATGGGGCTGATCGAGCCCACCTCGGGTACCGCGCACGTACTCGGCCGGCCCATGCCGCGGGCGGTGCGCACCGTACTGCCGCACGTCGGCGCGCTCATCGAGGGGCCCGCCCTGTACGGCTTCCTCTCCGGCCGCGACAACCTCCTGCGCTACGACGCCGCCGACCCGACAGCCGATCCACGCACCCGGCGCGCTCGCGTCGCGGCCGCGCTGGACCGGGTGGGCCTGACGGCCGCCGCGGGCAAGAAGGCCAAGGCGTACTCGCTCGGCATGAAGCAGCGGCTGGGGCTCGCGGCCGCGCTGCTCCAGCCGCGCCGGCTCCTCGTCCTCGACGAGCCGACCAACGGCCTCGACCCACAGGGCATGCGCGAGATCCGTTCGCTGATCCGGGAGCTGGCCTCCGACGGCACGACCGTCTTCCTCTCCTCCCACCTCCTCGACGAGATCGAGCAGGTCTGCACACATGCGGCGGTGATGGCCCAGGGCAAGCTGATCACCCAGGGCGAGGTGGCGGAGCTGGCGGCCGGGATGCGCGGCCGGCTCGTCGTGACCACGCCCGACACCGCGGACGCGGCCCGGGTGCTGAAGGAGCAGGGCGCCGGTGACGTAGTCATCACCGACGACCAGGTGACCGCCGAACCTCCGGAGCGTGATCTCGCCGACGTCAACGCGGCGTTGGTGCAGGCCGGAGTCCGGGTCCGGGGCTTCGGGGTCGAACGGGCCTCACTGGAGGACGCGTTCGTGGCACTCACCGGGGAGGGGTTCGATGTCGCAGGCTGAAGTCATTCAACAGGGCGAAGTCATCCAGCAGGGCGAAGTCACCCGGCAGGGCGGCGCGCTCGACGGAGCCTGGAAGACCAGCCCCTTGTGGACCCTCGGCCTCTTCCGCAGCGAACTGCTCACCACCTTCCGACGCTGGCGCACCCTCGCGCTGCTCGCCGTCCTCGCCGCCGTGCCGATCCTGGTCGGGATCGCCGTGAAGATCGAGACCGGCGACGGCTCCGGTGGCGGTGGCCCGCAGGGCGGCGGCCCGGCGTTCATCTCGCAGATCACCAACAACGGCCTGTTCCTGGTCTTCACCGCACTGGCCGCGACGCTCCCGTTCTTCCTGCCGATGGCGATCGGCGTCATCGCGGGCGATGCGATAGCCGGCGAGGCGAACGCGGGCACGCTGCGCTATCTCCTCGTCGCCCCCGCCGGACGCACCCGTCTGCTCCTCACCAAGTACGCGACCACGATGGCCTTCTGCCTAGTGGCGACCCTCGTGGTCGCGGTCTCGGCGTTCGCGGTCGGGGCGCTGCTCTTCCCGCTCGGTGACCTGACGACCATCTCCGGCACCCGGATCAGCTTCGCGGAAGGGCTGGGCAGAGCCCTGCTGATCGCCCTGGTCGTCGCCTTGTCACTCATAGGGGTGGCGGCGCTGGGCCTGTTCGTCTCGACGCTGACCAACAGCGGCATCGCGGCGATGGCGACGACCGTGGGCCTGCTGATCACCGTCCAGATCCTCGACCAGATCCCTCAGCTTCACGCGTTGCAGCCGTACTTCTTCTCCCACTACTGGCTGTCCTTCGCCGACCTGATGCGCGACCCCGTCTACTGGGACGACCTGGTCAAGAACCTCGGCATACAGGGCCTGTACGCGGCGGTGTTCGGCTCGGCGGCCTGGGCGAGGTTCACGGCGAAGGACATCACGGCCTAGTCGTTCTCGTGCGGGAAGCGCGCGAGCAGTTCGGTGTTGCCGTCGGTGCGGCTGCTGCCGAGCGTACGGCTACGGCAGCACTCGGTGCACGGCAGCTAACCGCGGGTACAGGGCCCGATGTTCCGCTCCGCCACGCCGGCCACCCTGAGCAGCAGTGACTCCTCGCCGTGCGCCGCCACCAACTGGAGCCCCACCGGGCAGCCGTCCGGCCCGAGCCCCGCCGGGATGCTGATCGCCGGATGTCCGCTCAGGTTGAACGCCCAGGTCAGAGCGGTGGAGTAGCGCTCGCCGGGCCCGTCGTGGCCGTGCGGTGGGGTGGGGGCGGTCGGTGTCATCAGCAGTTGGGCGTCGGCGAAGAAGGCGGCCAGGCGGTCGTCGTTCGCGGCACGGATGCGCTGGACGTCGGGGGTGGGCTCCGCGCCCGGAGCCGCCCGCAGAGCGAGCCAGGCCGAGGCCGGATCGTCGAGGCGGAAGGGGATGCGCGGGTGCGCGGCCCTGATCACGCCGGTCTCGGCGAGCCGTACGGCGGCGGCGTGGGCAACGGCCACGACGTCCGGGTCGGGAGAGTCGAAGCCGAGGTCGGGGGACCATACGGCGCTCGGGGCGTCGTACCATCCGGCGGACTGGGCGGACTGGGCCGACGCACCAGTGCCGTGTGTGCCGTGTGTGCCGTGTGCTGCCGTCCCGGGCGGTCGTGTCCCGTCCCCCGACATCACCCGCCAGTACGCCGCCGCATCCCCCACGCACCGCGCGAGCACGCCCGGCGCTCTGAGTCCGCTGCGGTCGGTCGATGGCCAGAGCCCGTTGCTGACCTTCAGCCCGACGACCCCGCACCACGCCGCGGGAATGCGGACCGACCCGGCTCCGTCGTATCCCGTCGCGAGCGGCACCAGGCCCGCCGCCACGGCCGCCGCGGAACCGGCCGAGGAGCCGCCCGGCGTACGGTCGTGGCGCCAGGGGTTGACGGTACGGCCGTGCCGCCCAAGTCCCCAGGTCTGCCAGACGGTTCCCGGCCCGGGCACGGACGTCGCCCCTACCGGCACACATCCCGCCGCGAGCAGCGGTCCCGCCGTCCGCAGCCCCCGCCGTCCCTTGACGCCGATCGGCACACCGGCCAGCGGCAGCCACTCGCCGGCGCCGACCCGCGCGTCCACTTCGGCGGCCCGGCGAAGAGCCTCGTCGGCCCACACCTCGATGAACGCGGAGAGGGTCGGGTCCGTTCGCTCGATCCGGTCGAGGGCTTCGGCGACGATGTCGACCGCGCGGAGCGACTGTGAGCGTACGGCGGTGGCGATTTCCTCGGCCGAGGGGGCGGTGGCGTCGGGTGTGGTCGTCATGGGGTGATTGTCTGGGAAGGCGGGTTTCCTTGGGGGCGTTGCGGGCGCGGCACAAGCGCACACCGCCGACCTCAGCGAGTGCGCCCGGTCAGCCGCGCCAACGCCGCCGTCTCCCTCGGCGGCCGGCCGCTCGGATCGCCGAGTCGCCAAGCCGGCACCCACGGCACCCGGTACACATCGATCACCGACTCGATGACCTTGACCTGCTCGGCGAGTGGTCGCGGCAGCCGGCCCGGCGCGTCCGCGACCAGGACCACCGCGTCGAGATCGAGCCCGTGCGGAGCCTCGCCGCGCCGGAAGACCTCGAGGGCGCCCAGCGCTGCGGCCAGCCCGGTCGCGTGGGTGCGGGCCACGA
The DNA here is from genome assembly GCF_049974585.1 of Streptomyces sp. UG1. NCBI lineage: Bacteria > Bacillati > Actinomycetota > Actinomycetes > Kitasatosporales > Streptomycetaceae > Streptomyces > Streptomyces sp. UG1. Next base: position 39,323 of record NZ_JBNGGG010000005.1, read on the forward strand.
GCAGTACCGACGGCGGATCGGCGGGCCCGGGCCAGTCGCGTCCGCAGTCGTGGCCGCCGTAGACCGAGGCGAGGGTGGTGACACCCGCCCCGCCGTGCACACCGACCCAGGAGAAACGCCGGGGCGTGACGGCGGCGGGGGAGGGCGGCGGCTCCTCCGGGAGGGCCACCGGCCCGCGGATCCAGATCTCCGGCCCGGGCTGCGGCCGGTCCTGCTGTACGCGCATGTCAGTCCGCATGCCCGCACTCCTCGCTCGTCACGCCATCGATCTTCGTGCCAGGCATGGGAACGCTGTGACGTGGCACAAGGTCCTGGAACGAGTCTGTGACGCCACGGTGACGTCCGCACCGCGCGCGGCCGGAGAGACTCGAGAGTACGTGTACGACGAGTCCGACCTGTACGACGGACCTGGACGCCGGGGGAAGCGGAGCCCGACGGCGGGAGGGAGCACCATGGAACCCGAACGCGCCGTCCGCGCACTCCCCGACGGATGCGAGTGAGGGAAGCGATGCCTCGACTGAGCCGCGCGAAGAAGCGGGAACAGAAACGCGCCGCCGCCGCGGGCCCCGTGACCGCGCCGATCGACGTGCACGTCCCCGTCGCCGGTCCGGGCGCGGGCGGTGCGTCGATCGGTGGGGTGCCCGTCATGGCGGCGCCCGGCGAGGAGATCCAGCAGGTCGTGCTGGCCCACCTCCAGCGCATCGCCGTCGCCGGCGGCCACCCCGTGCACGCCACCGTCCACGACGAGCGCATCGGGTACGTCGTCCCGCTGCTGGTGGAACAGGACGGTTCCAGCCGCTTCACCGCCGAGCCCGTACGGACGGCTCCGCCGGGGGAGACGCCGACGCCGACCCCGACCCCGACGGAGCCGCCCGCCTCAGCGGCTAGTGACCCCGCGCCATATCGGGACAGTCCCACCCAAATCCTGCGCCCGCTGTCGGGGGACTCGGCACAGGATGCCTCACCCACCTTCCGGCTGTGCCCCCTGCCCGAGCCGGTGCAGGACGCTGTACCCGGCACGGTCGCGCCCCCGCTGGGGGAGTTCGGCCCACCGCCCCGCATGGACGCGGCCCCGGAACCGACCGACGCACCGCAGGACGCCGTATCCGAGGCCGATCTGCCGCAGGATGCGGTACGGCAGGACGCCGTGTCCCAGACCGACCTGCCGCCGAATGCCGTACGGCAAGACGCCGTGCCACGAGTCGACTCGCCGCCGGACGCCGCACCGCAGGGCGCCGTACCGCAGGACGCCGCACCGCGAGCCGACGTACCACCGAACGCCGTACGCCAGGACGCCATACCGCCAGCCGACCCGCCGCAAGCCGCCGTACCCCAGGACGCCGCACCGCCAGCCGACCCGCCGCAAGACGCCGTACCCCAGGGCGCCGCACCGCGAGCCGGCCTCCCGGACTCCGCCGAACCCAAGGTCGATCAGCCGCCGGACGCGGCGCGCGGCTCCGCCCCGTACGTGCCCACCGACCCCATCCCCCTCTCCGCCCCCGCCCCGATCCCCGGCCGTGCCGCGGAGACGGCACCCGGCTCCCGGCCGGACCCCGCGTCCGCAACCGGTCCCGCGTCCGCAACCGGTCCCGGGCGCGCCATCGGTCCCGGGCCCGCCATGGTCCCCGCGACCGACCCCGACCCCGATCCCGACCCCAAACCGACCCCACCCCGCGGCTTCGACGCGGTGGCCGAAGCGGTCCTCGGCGATTCGCCGCCCGCCACCGCCAGCACCACCGCCACCACCGGCGCCTCCCCCTTCGCGGAGGCGAGTGCGCGGATCAACGACGCCGTGCGGGCGGGGCGGACGGAGGAGGCGGCTCGGGGCGCGGAGCGGACCGTGGCGGAGGCGTCGGCGGTGCTGGGGCCGGAGCACCCGGAGGTGCTCCGGATCCGTGAACTCTCCGCCTACATCGCCTATTTGGCGGGCGACCCGGAGCGTGCCTTCGCCCTCTCCCTGGACGTGGCGCGCAGACACCACCGCGCCCGCGACGCGGAGGCGGCGTACGGCAGCCTGCACGGCGCGGCCACGGCCTGGCGTGCCGTACGGGACCCGGCGCTCGGCCTGTACCTGGGCCGGGACCTGCTCGGCCTGTGGGACCAGCTCGCGGCCGAGGGCGGTCCGGCCGCCGACGACGTCGAGGAGCTGGAATCGGCCCGTGCCCGCATGGACCGTCTCGCCGCCCGAGCCGCCAAGTCGGCCGAACCGCCCAGGAGCTGAGCCGGCGGACGACTACTCCGACAGCTCCCACACCGCGTGCGCGACGGCGTCGCTGTTGCGGTCGAGGGCGGTGTCGTTGATGTTGGACGTGGTGTCGCAGGACGAGTGGTAGCAGCGGTCGAAGGACTGCCCGGACGTACCGCCCCACTTGGCCGCCTGCGCCGCCGTCTTCGTACGGCTCGCCCCCGTGAACAGTCCGCCCACCGGCACGCCGGCGCTCTTGAATGGCGCGTGGTCGGAGCGGCCGTCGCCCTCGGTCTCGATCTCGGTCGGGACGCCGAGCCCGGCGTAGTAGTCCTTGAAGGTCTTCTCGATCGCGGGGTCGTCGTCGTAGACGAAGTAGCCGGGGTTGGGCGAGCCGATCATGTCGAAGTTCAGATAGCCGCTGATCTTCGCGCGGTCGGTGGACGAGAGGTTGTTGACGTAGCGGCGGGAGCCGACGAGGCCCAGCTCCTCCGCGCCCCACCAGGCGAACCGCAGATGCTTGGTGGGCTGGTAGCCGGCCCGCGACACGGCGAGCGCGGTCTCCAGGACGGCGGCCGAGCCGGAGCCGTTGTCGTTGATGCCGGGGCCGGAGGAGACGCTGTCGAGGTGCGCGCCTGCCATGACGACCTGGTTGGCGTCGCCGCCGGGCCAGTCGGCGATCAGGTTGTAGCCGGTGCGGCCGGAGGCCGTGAACTGCTGGATGCTCGTGGTGTATCCGGCGGCGTCCAGCTTGGCCTTCACATAGTCGAGGGAGGCCTTGTAACCGGGGCGGCCGTGGGCGCGGTTGCCGCCGTTGGCGGTGGCGATGGACTGGAGCTGGGTGAGGTGGGCCTTGACGTTCGCCACGGGTATGTCGGGTGCGGCGGCGGCCTCGACATCGGCCGGGGTCGCCGCGCCGGCTATGGAACCGCCGGTCAGCAGTGTGGCGGCCGCGACTGTGGCGGCCGCCGACGCACGCCAGGAGACGGGGAGCTTCATGTGGGGGGCTCCGACTTCCAGGCGGAACCCTGTGGGATGGCCACAGGATTTCCACGGTGAATGGGGTGCCTGGATGGTGAAGGTAGCCTGACTCTCCGTCAAGAGCGCTATTTGGACGCGGAGTTCGGATAGGGAAAACCCTGTGTGAAACCCCGTGCGGCCGTCACTGCACGCAGAACTCGTTCCCTTCCGGGTCCGCCATCAGCACCCACTCCCCGGACGGCTCCTGGATTCGCCGCAGCACACTCGCCCCCAGCCCTTCGAGCCGCTCGACCTCTGCCTCACGCTCGCCGGCCGCCGCGTGCAGATCGAGGTGCAGCCGGTTCTTGACGGTCTTCTCCTCCGGCACGCGCTGGAACAGCAGCCGCCGCCCGAGCCCCGTGCCGGTCTCCTTGTCGTACGGGTCGTCCGGATGCCGTACGGCGACCAGGTCCCGGAAGGCGAGCCGGGCGTGGAACTCGACGGTGGCCTCCCGCGGCAGCGCGCCGAGTTCCAGGAGCCGCTCGATCAGGGCGTTGTTGTCCTCGGCCTCGTAGTGCAGCGCGGCGGCCCAGAAGTCGGCCTGGGACTGGGGGTTGGCGCAGTCGATGACGACCTTCCAGTGGAGGGGCGTCGGGGTGGTGCCGGGTTCCTGTGTCATGCGACCACTCATAGGGGGTGGGGGGAGGGGCCGCAACGAAGAATCGCCGGGTCGTCATATGGCAGCCCCCAGATCAGGCGTCCACCGCGTCCACTGCGGCAGAGGCCGGCTTCTCGACCCTCGGCACGCTCAACCGGGCCACCCTGCTCTGCCGAGCGGAGCGCCACGCATCCGCCGTCAGCAGCGACAACGCCAGCCACACCAACGCGAACCCGGCCCACCGCTCGGTCGGCATCGCCTCGTGGAAGTACAGGACCCCGAGCAGGAACTGGAAGACCGGCGCCAGGTACTGCAGCAGCCCCAGCGTCGACAGCGGCACCCGTATCGCGGCCGCGCCGAAGCAGACCAGCGGCAGGGCGGTGACGACTCCGGTGGCCGCGAGCAGCGCCACGTGCCCCGGTCCCTGCGAGGTGAACGTCGATTCCCCCTGTGCCGTCAGCCAGACCAGATACGCCACGGCGGGCAGGAACTGGATCGCGGTCTCCGCGGCCAGCGACTCGATGCCGCCGAGGTTGACCTTCTTCTTGACCAGCCCGTACGTGGCGAAGGAGAACGCGAGGACGAGAGAGATCCACGGCGGCTGGCCGTAGCCCACGGTCAGTACGACCACGGCCGCGAAGCCGATGCCGACCGCCGCCCACTGCACGGGCCGCAGCCGCTCCTTGAGGATCAGCACGCCCATCGCGATCGTGACGAGGGGGTTGATGAAGTACCCGAGCGAGGCCTCCACCACATGGCCCGTGTTCACGGACCAGATGTAGACGCCCCAGTTGACGGTGATCACGCCGGCGGCCACGGCGACCAGCGCCAGTCGCCGGGGCTGCCGTATCAGCTCACCCGCCCAGGCCCAGCGGCGCACGAAGACCAGCGCGACCGCCACGAAGACGAGGGACCAGGCCATCCGGTGGGCCAGGATCTCGACCGCCCCGGCGGGCTTCAGCAGGGGCCAGAAGAGGGGGACCAGCCCCCACATGCCGTACGCGGCGAAGCCGTTCAGCAGACCTATCCGCCGCTCACCCCTGGACTTCCCGGTCACGGCCCCTCCTCAGCACCCTCATGTGGCCGCGTCCCTACGTCGGCTCGCAAGAAGGTAACGCCGAATGCCCCCGCCTGTCATGCCCGTATCGGCATACGGTCATGACAGGCCGGGGGTGGCGGAAGTCCGAGGGCCTACGGGGTGCCTATGGGGCGCCTACGGGGCTCCTCGGGGCACCTACGGGGGGGGACTCAGCCCTTGAGCGCGGCCGCGATCGCGTCGGCGAGCGGCGTGGTCGGCCGTCCGGCCAGGCGGGACAGGTCCCCGCTGTCCACGACCAGTTCGCCCTTCGCCACGGAGGCGTCCACGCCGGCGATGATCGCGGCGAGCGGCTCCGGCAGCCCGGCGCCGGCCAGGATGCCGGTGAACGCCTCGACGGTGACGGGGTTCTCGGCGATCTCCTTGCCGGTCTGCCGGCTCAGCTCGGCCGCGTACTCGGCGAAGCTCCAGGCGACGTCGCCACCCAGCTCGTACGTCTTGTTCTCGTGGCCCTCGCCGGTCAGTACGGCGACCGCGGCGGCCGCGTAGTCGGCGCGGGAGGCGGAGGAGACGCGGCCCTCGCCGGCGGCGTGGGTGACCGCGTTGTACTGCAGGACCGGGGCGAGGTTCTCGGTGTAGTTCTCGTGGTACCAGCCGTTGCGCAGCAGCGTGTACGGCAGGCCGGACTCCAGGAGCGCCTTCTCGGTGCCGCGGTGGTCGTCGGCGAGGGCGGCGGTCAGGGTGCCGGGGGCGCTGGTGTAGGCGAGCAGGGCGACGCCGGCGGCCTTGGCGGCGTTGATGACGGCCTGGTGCTGGCCGACGCGGTCGTTGCCGACCTCGCTGCCGGATATGAGCAGCACCTTGTCGCCGGCCGCGAACAGTCCGTCGAAGGTCTCGGGGGCGCTGTAGTCGGCGACGGCGATCTTCACGCCGCGCTCGGTGAGGTCGGCGGCCTTCTCGGGGGTGCGGACGACGGCGGTCACCTGGTCGGCCGGGACCTTCTCCAGGAGCTGCTCCACGACGTGGCGGCCCAGGTTTCCGGTGGCTCCGGTGACGACGATGCTCATGATCAGAACTCCTTGTGGGGTGCGTTGGCACTAACCCTAGGATGTGCGCTTACTGAACGAAAGTACCCACTTTGAAGTAAGGTACTGGTATGGCAGTAAGTGAAGCGGTGAACAACAGGTACGACATCGGCGCCGGCGAGCAGATGTGTCCGCACCGGCTGGTCCTGGAGCATGTCACCAGCCGCTGGGGCGTCCTGGTTCTGATCGAGCTGCTGGAGCGCCCCTACCGCTTCAGCGAACTGCGCCGTGCGATCGGCCGGGTCAGCGAGAAGATGCTGACCCAGACCCTCCAGACCCTGGAGCGCGACGGCCTGGTCCACCGCGACGCCAAGCCGGTGATCCCCCCGAGGGTCGACTACTCCCTGACCGATCTGGGACGGGAGGCGGCGCAGCAGGTGCGGGGGCTGGCGCTGTGGACCGAGGAGCGGATGGGGGAGGTGCAGAAGGCGCGGGAGGTGTACGACGCGCGCAGGAGCACTTCCTGATCGGCAGGTTCGTCCTGGCGCCCTCTTCCCGCTTCGCGCGCCCGCTTGCACGCTGGGGTGGGAAGCGGAGTCTCTCAGCGGATCGGGGGCGGGGCATGACTGTGCCGAACCAGGAAGAGCGGATGGCGCCGTTACAGGAGCTGCTCGAACAGGCCGTTCGGCTGCTCGGGGGCGTGACGGAGGCGGTCGGCAGGCTGGCGGAGGAACTGCACCGGGCGAACCTGATCCAGTTGCAGGGCTTCCTTCTGGGGCGGCTGGACCGGGCGATCGACGATCCGTCCCTCGCCGACTCCCTGAGCACCTTCACGGATCTGTCCGACGAGAAGCGCCGCCAGATGCTGAACGCCAACGCGCAGTACGCGCTCATCCTGCTGGGCCATCGGGTCGGCGCCCTCGACCGCAGCGAACTCCTCGGTCATCTGAAGGTGCTGCGCCGCAATCCCGTCTTCGCGGAGTACTGGCAGCGCTCGGCGCACGGACGAGAGGACCTGCCCGCGGAATCCTTCGAGGCCCGCGTCGGCAGGGCCGTGGACGCCATCATGGACGAGCGCCTGGACGACCTGGACGAGTGGTGGGTCGTCGGCCCCGACTCCGGTTCGCCGTCCCACTGAGGAGGCTGGATCCCCATGGAGATTTCGTCCACTTCGGCGGGTACGTCGCCCCTTCGCATCGTGCGTCGTCTCGGTGACTCCCCACGGCTGCGGGGCAGCGCCTCAGGCGCGAACTGTCCCGACATCTTCGAGCTGAGCAACGGCGACTTCGCCGTCATCGGCACCGATGCCACCGCCGCCCTCGACCCCCACCTTCCCCCGGACGCGGCCCGCGCGGACCACGAGCGCATCGTCGTCATCACGCGCAACACCCTCATCCGCGCCAAGGGCGACATCCACGATGCATGACGAAGAACGAAGGGGGCTTGGGCGCCGCAGCGCGCCCAAGCCCCCTTCGTGTGTCGCTGGTCGGCCGGCCGACCGAGCCGGTACGGACCGACCGAGCAGGTACGCCGGTCAGCCGACGACGGTCCAGGTGTCGCCGCCCGCCAGCAGCGCCGCCAGGTCCCCCTTGCCGTTCTGCTCGATGGCGGTGTCGAGTTGGTCGGCCATCTGGGTGTCGTAGACGGGACGTTCGACGCTGCGGAAGACGCCGATGGGGGTGTGGTGCAGGGTGTCCGGGTCGGCCAGCCGGGACAGGGCGAAGGCCGTGGTCGGGGACGCGGAGCGGGCGTCGTGGGTCAGGATCCGCGCCTCGTTCTCCGGGGTGACCGTGACCACCGTCAGGTCACCGGTCTGCGCATCACGCACGACGCCGCGCGAGCCGTCCGCTCCGAAGCGGATCGGCTGTCCGTGTTCCAGGCGGATCACGGCCTCCTCGGCCTGCTGTTTGTCCTTGAGGGCCTCGAAGGCGCCGTCGTTGAAGATGTTGCAGTTCTGGTAGATCTCGATCAGTGCGGTGCCCTGGTGGGCGGCCGCCTCGCGCAGGACCTGGGTGAGGTGCTTGCGGTCGGAGTCGATGGTGCGTGCCACGAAGGAGGCTTCCGCGCCGATGGCGAGGGAGACCGGGTTGAAGGGCGCGTCCAGGGAGCCCATCGGCGTGGACTTGGTGATCTTGCCGACTTCGGAGGTCGGGGAGTACTGGCCCTTGGTCAGGCCGTAGATCCGGTTGTTGAACAGCAGGATCTTCAGGTTCACGTTGCGGCGCAGGGCGTGGATGAGGTGGTTGCCACCGATCGACAGTGCGTCCCCGTCGCCGGTGACCACCCACACACTCAGATCCCGGCGCGAGCTGGCCAGGCCGGTCGCGATCGCGGGGGCGCGGCCGTGGATGGAGTGCATGCCGTAGGTGTTCATGTAGTACGGGAAGCGGGAGGAGCAGCCGATGCCGGAGACGAAGACGATGTTCTCCCTGGCCAGTCCCAGCTCCGGCATGAAGCCCTGGACCGCGGCCAGGATCGCGTAGTCACCGCAGCCGGGGCACCAGCGCACCTCCTGATCGGACTTGAAGTCCTTCATGGACTGGCGGGCCTCGGCCTTGGGGACGAGCGAGAGCGCCTCGATCGTGCCCGTGCCTTCCGCGGACGTCTCAGGCATCGATGGCCTCCTTGAGAGCCTTGGCAAGCTGTTCCGCCTTGAACGGCATGCCGTTGACCTGGTTGTACGAGTGCGCGTCCACCAGGTACTTCGCCCGGATGAGGGTGGCGAGCTGGCCGAGGTTCATCTCGGGGATCACCACCTTGTCGTAGCCGCCGAGTACCACGCCCAGGTTGCCCGGGAACGGGTTCAGATGCCGCAGATGGGCCTGCGCGATCGACTCACCCGCCGCGCGCAGCCGACGCACCGCGGCCGTGATCGGCCCGTACGTCGACCCCCAGCCCAGCACCAGCGTCGCCGCCCCGTGCGGATCATCCACCTCGAGATCCGGCACCTCGATGCCGTCGATCTTGGCCTGGCGGGTGCGGACCATGAAGTCGTGGTTGGCCGGCGCGTAGGAGATGTTGCCCGTGCCGTCCTCCTTCTCGATCCCGCCGATGCGGTGCTCCAGACCCGGCGTGCCCGGAATCGCCCACGGCCGGGCGAGGGTCCGCGCATCGCGCTTGTACGGCCAGAACACCTCACTGCCGTCATCGAGGGTGTGGTTCGGTCCCTGGGCGAACTGCACGGTCAGGTCCGGCAGTTCCTCCAACTCCGGGATCCGCCACGGCTCCGAGCCGTTGGCCAGATACCCGTCCGACAGCAGCATCACCGGCGTGCGATACGTCAGCGCGATCCGCGCCGCCTCCAGCGCCGCGTCGAAGCAGTCGGCCGGGGTGCGCGGGGCGATCACCGGCACCGGCGCCTCCCCGTTGCGGCCGAACATCGCCTGCAGCAGATCCGCCTGCTCGGTCTTTGTCGGCAGACCCGTCGACGGCCCACCACGCTGGATGTCGATCACCAGCAGCGGCAGCTCCAAAGACACCGCCAGCCCGATGGTCTCCGACTTCAGGGCCACCCCAGGCCCGGACGTGGTGGTCACCGCCAGCGAGCCGCCGAAGGCCGCCCCCAGCGCCGCACCGATCCCGGCGATCTCGTCCTCGGCCTGGAAGGTCCGCACCCCGAAGTTCTTGTGCCGGCTCAGCTCATGCAGGATGTCCGAGGCCGGAGTGATCGGATACGAGCCCAGATACAGCGGCAGGTCCGCCTGCCGGGACGCCGCGATCAGCCCGTAGGACAGCGCGAGGTTCCCGGAGATGTTGCGGTAGGTGCCGGTCGGGAACGCCGTCGTCGCCGGTGCGACCTCGTAGGAGACCGCGAAGTCCTCGGTCGTCTCACCGAAGTTCCAGCCCGCCCTGAACGCCGCCAGGTTCGCCTTCATGATGTCGGGCTTCCTGGCGAACTTGGCCTTCAGGAACCGCTCCGTGCCCTCGGTCGGCCGGTGATACATCCACGACAGCAGCCCGAGCGCGAACATGTTCTTGCTCCGCTCGGCCTCCTTACGGGACAGGTCGAACTCCTTCAGCGCCTCCACCGTCAGCGTAGTCAGCGGCACCGGATGCAGGCTGTAGCCGTCCAGTGACCCGTCCTCCAGGGGCGAGGTGGCGTAGCCGACCTTCTGCATCGCCCGCTTGGTGAACTCGTCGGTGTTGACGATGATCTCCGCACCCCGCGGCAGATCGCCGATGTTCGCCTTCAGCGCGGCCGGGTTCATCGCCACCAGCACGTTCGGAGCGTCACCCGGAGTGAGGATGTCGTGATCGGCGAAGTGCAACTGGAAGGACGACACCCCCGGCAGAGTCCCGGCGGGAGCACGGATCTCGGCGGGGAAGTTCGGCAGCGTCGACAGGTCATTGCCGAAGGACGCCGTCTCCGACGTGAAACGGTCCCCGGTGAGCTGCATACCGTCACCCGAGTCCCCCGCGAATCGAATGATCACTCGGTCCAGCCGGCGGACGTCCTTTGTCCCTGCCGGTTTGCGCTGCTCTCCCACGACGGCTTCGTCGGCCTGCTCCGCTGGGCTACTGACCTGGCTGGTCACTGAACTGGACCTCCTTCGAGGCGGCTGTCTGGGCATGGCCTTCCCGCAAGCCTTCCCAGGATCAACCCTACGTCCGCAAAGGTCGCCCTCCCCGGGCCATTCGCATGACGGACATGGATTTGAGACGCTTCGCCACCCTGAGTTGTCATGATTGACACGCCCCCCGGCGCTCTTTGGAAGACGCTCCCTGTTCTTTGTTCGGTTGCCGTGCTCGCGTCCGCCCGGTGGCTGCCGCGGGAGCGCTCCCCCACTTCACTGACACGGTGCCGCTCCGTCAGGAGTTCAGGTAGGTCAGCACCGCGAGCACGCGCCGGTGGTCCCCGTCGCTCTGGGACAGCCCGAGCTTGAGGAAAATGTTGCTGACGTGCTTCTCCACGGCGCCGTCGCTCACCACGAGCTGCCGGGCGATGGCGGAGTTGGTCCGCCCCTCGGCCATCAGCCCCAGGACCTCCCGCTCCCGTGGCGTGAGCCCCGCGAGCACGTCCTGCTTACGGCTGCGGCCCAGCAACTGGGCGACGACCTCCGGGTCGAGGGCCGTACCCCCCTGGGCGACGCGCACCACCGCGTCCACGAATTCCCTGACCTCCGCCACGCGGTCCTTCAGCAGATAGCCGACCCCGTGGCTGGAACCGGCCAGCAGCTCCGTGGCGTACCGCTCCTCCACGTACTGCGACAGCACGAGTACCCCGAGCCCGGGATGTGACTTGCGCAGCAGCACGGCCGCCCGCACCCCCTCGTCGGTGTGCGTCGGCGGCATCCGTACGTCCGCGACCACCACGTCCGGCAGTTCGCCCTGTGCGTCCAGCTCCGTGATGGTCTTGACCAGCGCGTCGCCGTCCCCGACCCCCGCGACGACCTCATGCCCACGGTCGGTCAACAGCCGGGTCAGCCCCTCCCTGAGCAGCACCGAGTCCTCGGCGATGACCACCCGCACCCTGTCCTCCACGATCCTCGGCCCCCCGAGCCTTGGCATTCGGCCGAGCGTCCCCCGGCCCTGTCGTCCCTCGCGACCTCAGTATCTCGCGATCGGCTCTTCCGCACCGGGCCTGTGGATAACCTGCCGGACCCGGTTCGGATCGTGTGGGGACGAAGGGGTGACTTCAATTCGACAATTCGGCAATTCAGCAATTCGGCAGACGGAAATCCGGCTCCGAACCGTCCGGAGCCGGATGCCACCCACGGAGGGCCGAACGGCCCGCCCGGACTACACCGCCTACACGGCCCGCCAGGGCAGCTCCGCCGTCACCCGGGTCGGCCCTCCGACCGGCGAGTCCACCACCAGAATCCCGTCCACCGCGTCCAGCCGCCCGGCCAGCCCCGCGAGTCCCGAGCCGGCGGAGGTGTCCGCGCCGCCGATCCCGTTGTCCACGACCTGCAGCATCAGCCGGTTCTCCACCCGCCACACATCCACGGCCGCCCACGTGGCCCGCGAGTGCTTGCTGATGTTCTGCAGCAGCTCCGACACCGTGAAGTACGCGATCCCCTCGATCGCCGGCACCGGCCGCTCCTCCAGGTCGACCTGGACCTCCACCGGCACCGTGCACCGCGAGGCCACCGCAGACAGCGCCGCGTCCAGACCGCGGTCGGTCAGGACCGCCGGATGGATCCCGCGCGCCAGATCGCGCAGCTCCTGAAGCGCGGTCTTCACCTCGCCGTGCGCCTCGTCCACCATCCGCGCGGCGGCCTGCGGGTCCTCCGCCAGCTTCTCCTTCGCCAGGCCCAGATCCATGGCCAGGGCCACCAGCCGGGCCTGGGCGCCGTCGTGCAGGTCGCGCTCGATGCGCCGCAGGTCGGCGGCGGCCGTATCGACCACGACACCGCGGTCGGACTCCAGCTCCACCACGCGCGTGGCCAGCCGCGTCGGCCCGAGCAGGCCGTGCACCAGCAGCCGGTCCACCGTGGTCAGCGCCCGTACGATCCACGGCGTGGCCAGCGTGAACAGCAGGCCCACCAGCGCGGTCACCGTGATCTCGAAGGGGTTGTCGAGGTAGATGCTGTGGGTCTCGTCGCCGAAGACCTGAAGGCCGTCCTGACCGGCCCACAGCGGGAAGACCCAGAACCACAGCGGATACGTCAGCAGCGCCCAGCCGTACGCCCACACGTTCAGGGCGACGACGAAGGAGAACACCGCCCACGGGAAGTGCAGCACCGCGTACAGCAGGGCCCGCCACGAGGTGCCGCTCTTCAGCACGGCGCCCATCCACCCCATGAAGCCGCCCCGCCGTATCCGCAGCGGCTCCGGCTCGGCCACGTCCAGCTTCAGCAGCGCACGCGCGCGTGCCCGCTCCAGCACCCCGAAGCCCCGGCAGCCGGCCAGGGCGGCCGCCAGCACCGGGATGCCGAGGAACGTCACCAGCAGGCCGGCGCCCAGCGCCACCATCGTGATGGCGTACACGAACAGCATGAGGCTGATCGGGAAGCTCAGCAGCACATATACGAACTCGCGCCAGCTACGTGCCTCGAACGGCGCCCGCAGCCCGGCCGGCAGCCGGTGTCGTCGCGTGCCGCGCTGCTCGGGAAGGCCGCGCTCGGGGAAGTCGAGCCCCTGCCCGTAGCCCTGTCCGTAATCCGTGGCCATCGGCGTCGTCCGTTCTCCTCGTCCCATCAGCCCCGCCGGGGGCTGTGCCGTCGTATCTCCACCCTGCTGCAGCGCAGGTCCGGGGAACATGGAGGCCGTCGGCGTCTTGAACGGGGGGTTTTCCCCACCCCTGCCCGGGCTCTACTCCCGCTCGGTGCCCTACTCCCGCCCGGGCGTGCGATCCCGCCAGGGCAGCTCGGCCGTCACGGTCGTGGGGCCGCCATGCGGTGACTCGATGACGAACAGCCCGTCCACGGCGTCCAGCCGGTCGGCGAGCCCGCGCATGCCCGTACCGCCGTCCAGGCGCGCGCCTCCGCGGCCGTCGTCCCACACCTGGATGAGCAGCCGGTCGTCCGCCCGCCACACGTCCACCGACGCCGACCTCGCCCCACTGTGCTTGCTCACGTTCTGCAGCAGCTCGGAGACGGTGAAGTAGGCGATGCCCTCGATGGCCTGGACCGGCCTGGACACCAGGTCGACCGTCACCTTCACCGGCACCGTGCAGCGCGAGGCCACCGCCGACAGGGCGGCGTCCAGGCCCCGGTCCGTCAGTACGGCCGGATGGATGCCGCGCGCCAGATCGCGCAGCTCCTGAAGGGCGAGCTTCACCTCGCCGTGCGCCTCCTCGACCATCGAGGCGGCCGAGTCGGGGTCCTCCAGGAGCTTCTCCTTGGCCAGGCCCAGCCCCATGGCGAGGTTGACCAGCCGGGCCTGGGCGCCGTCGTGCAGGTCGCGCTCGATGCGCCGCAGATCGGCGGCCGCCGTATCCACGACGACCCCCCGGTCCGACTCCAGCTCGGCGATCCGGCGCTCCAGCTCGTCGGAGGGCGACAGCAGGCCGCGCACCATCGCCCGGTCCGCGTTCGCCAGCCCCCGCGCGATGAACGGCAGCACCGGCCACAGTACGAACAACGAGGTCAGCGTGATGACGAAGGTGAGGATGCCCCAAGGCAGCCGGATGAAGTCGTACAGGATCGTGCGCCAGCCGACCGGATCCTTCAGCGCCTGCCAGAGCTGCGGGAAGAAGCCGTCCCGGCCGCCGCGCAACGGCAGCGGACTCGGCTCGGCCACCTCCACGTCCAGCAACGCACGCGCGCGTGCCCGCTCCAGCTTGCCCAACTGCCGCGCGCCCACCAGGCCGGCCGCGAGCAGCGGGAGGCCGATCACCGTCAGCGTCAGCATCGCACCGGTGAACAGCACGACCGTGACGTAGGTGAAGCCGAGCAGACACAGCGGAAGGTTCGCCAGGAGGTGCGCGATCTCCTTCCAGGTGTGCCGGTCGAAGGCGAATCGGGCGGGCGGCAGCGGCGCTTGCCGGCCGTCGAGCAGCGCTTTCTCGCCGTAGGACCGCCGGGAGGCGTCCCGCGAAGGGCTGGGGCTTTCGGTCATATGGGCTAGCGTGCCGCGCGGTGCGCCGCCGCGCCATGGAGCGGGCCGCCGCGGCCTGCGGGGGAAAACCCCACCCCCGCGCCCGACCGGGTGACCGCGGCCGGCCGGCGTCGGCGTGTCCCTACAAGCATCTCGACGAGATCTCAACGCGTGACGGGCTGCTTACGGTGTCTTTAGCAGGGCCTAGACTCCCGTGCGTACAGATCGTCGAACAGCGGTGTTCGTCGTGGACAGCGGTGTTCGTCGAGAACAGCGGGTTCATCGAGAACAACGGTGTTCACGAGGTCACGCATCGCAGGACACTGGTCCCAGGGCCCAGGGACTGTTCCTGGGGCATCGGTCACGAGGTCAGGGAGCGAGGGGCGGACGTGTCGGAACAGACCGTCGTCGTCACGGCGGATGTGCACAACGTCGTCGTCTCGGCGGACTACTTCCAGTCCTACTCGGTCGTCGGACTGCTCGCCGTCATCGGCATGCTGTTCGTCGCCGTCGCCTTCGGGGCGGGCCGCCTGCTGCGCCCCGTGGTCCCCACGCCCGAGAAGCTCATGACGTACGAGTGCGGCGTCGACCCCGTCGGTGAGGGCTGGGCCCACACCCAGGTCCGCTACTACGTCTACGCCTTCCTGTACGTGATCTTCGCCATCGACTCGATCTTCCTGTTCCCCTGGGCGACGATCTTCGCCGCCCCCGGCTACGGCGCGACCACGCTCGTCGAGATGTTCGTCTTCCTCGGCTTCCTGGCCGTCGGCCTGCTCTACGCATACAAGAAGGGCGTTCTGGCATGGACGTGACGCCAGACACCGAGGGACAGCAGCCGGTTCTGCTGCCGGAGCCGAAGCGGCTGGGCGCGCTGGCCCGCCTCGCGCCCGAGCCGATGAAGGTGATCCTCAACTGGGGCCGCCGCTACTCCCTCTGGGTCTTCAACTTCGGCCTCGCCTGCTGCGCGATCGAGTTCATCGCCGCGTCGATGGCCCGCCACGACTTCATCCGCCTCGGCGTGATCCCCTTCGCGCCGGGCCCCCGCCAGGCCGACCTGATGGTGGTCTCGGGCACGGTGACGGACAAGATGGCCCCCGCCGTGAAGCGCCTGTACGAACAGATGCCCGAGCCGAAGTACGTCATCTCCTTCGGCGCCTGCTCCAACTGTGGCGGCCCCTACTGGGACTCCTACTCCGTCACCAAGGGCGTCGACCAGATCATCCCGGTCGACGTCTACGTCCCCGGCTGCCCACCACGCCCCGAGGCCCTGCTCCAGGGAATCCTGAAGCTCCAGGAGAAGATCGCCCGAGAGTCCCTGGGCGAGCGCTACGGAACGACCACGACACGACCGTCCACAGCGGCACTGCAGAGCGGGCTGGTCCGGGCGCCGGAGGTCGGCGGCAGCGGTCGGGCCGGTGATTCCGGTGATTCCGGTGGTGCCGGTACCGGTGGTGCCACTGGTACCGACCCTGGTGCGGGGGAGGCCGACCGATGACGACGATCGGCTGGCTGCCCGCCCCCGTCGAGGACCTCTTCGGCCCGGAGGCCACGGCCGAGGAGTCGTACGACGTCCTGACGGTCGACGTACCCCCGACATCCTGGATCGCGGCGCTGGAGGCCGCCCGTGACGAGCTGGGCTGCACCTACTTCGACTGGCTGAGCGCGGTCGACGAACCGGGCACGGGCTTCCGCATCGCGGCCCACGTCGCCGCCCTGTCACCGGTACGGCGGCTGCTGGTCCGTACGACCGTCCCGCACGAGGCACCGACGCTGCCCTCGGCGGTGGGCGTCTACGCGGGCGCGGCCTGGCACGAGCGCGAGACGCACGAGATGTTCGGCGTGCTGTTCGCCGACCACCCGGCCCTGAACCACCTGCTCCTCCCGGACAGCTTCGAGGGCCACCCCCTCCGCAAGGACTTCGTCCTCGCCGCGCGCGTGGCCAAGGCCTGGCCCGGCGCCAAGGAACCCGGCGAGTCCGAACACGGCGGCCCCAAGCGCCGCCAGATGCTCCCACCCGGCGTACCCGACCCGAACGAATGGGGCCCCCTGAAGGGCCAGCTCCCCCCGGCCCCGTCCCGCCCGACCCGAGGCACACCACGCCCCGCCGGCGAGCGCCCGACACGGGCAGCGGGAGAACGACCGGCACGGCGTACTCGTTCGACTGCGGAGGGTTCGGCGAGTCAGGCCGGGTCTGGGGCGGGTGGGTCTGCGGCGGCGGGTGGTGCGCCGCGTCGTGCTCGTTCGGCCGCTGAGGGTTCCGCGAGCCAGACCGGGGCTGCGTCGGGTGGTGCCCCGCGCCGCGCGCGCACGGCTGCCGAGGGCTCGGCCGGCCAAGCGGAGGCTTCGGCTGGTGGGGCTCCTGCGTCGGGTGCGGTACGGCGTGCCGGTACGGCGGCGGAAGGGCCGGTCGGTCAGCAGGGGGCGGCTTCCGGGGCGGAGGCCTCGGCAGCGGCCGGCGAGACCACCCCTGCCGCCGAGACCTCTCCTGCGGACACCGGCACATCGCCGGCCCCGTCCGGCAGGCCTGCCGGGCCACGCCGCGCGCGCAGTGCCAGCGAGGGCTCGGCCAGCCAGCGAGCGGGGGCCCCGGCCGACACGACCACCGGCGGTGAGGGCGAGGGGCCGGAGACATCCGTGCCCGGCACCCAGCCCACCCGCCGCGCGCGGAGCGCCGGCGAGGGCTCGGCCAGCCAGCGAGCGGGGGCCCCGGCCGACACGACCACCGGCGGTAAGGGCGAGGGGCCGGAGACATCCGTGCCCGGCACCCAGCCCACCCGCCGTGCGGGCAGCGCCGGCGAAGGCTCGGCGTCGCAACGCTCGGCACCGGGCACCACCCCGACCGGCCCCCGCCGATCGCGCAGCACCTCGGAGGGCTCGGCGAGCCAGAGGGCCGCTGCCGCTGCCGATGAGACCGCCGCCGATACGGCTGCCGCGGTGCCAGAGGCGCCGGGCAGTGCGGCGTCCGGGACGGCCCCATCCGGCACGGAGGCTTCCGACACGCAGGCGTCCGACACGGCTACGGCTCCAGCCCTCGACGCCCCGTCGGCTGACGCGGGCGACGGGGCCTCAACGCCCCCGACCCCTGCCGCCCCCTCGACCACCCCGAAGCCCTCCACGGCCCCCCGCAGCCCGGACGCCCCGTGGCACCACGCCCGCCCGGCCTTCGACGAGCCGGCACCGAAGCCACGAACCGAGCCGGAACCGGAGCGCCGTGCTGAGCCGGGGCCGGATGCCGAGCCGGCACCGAAGCCACGACCCGAGCCGGAATCGGATCGCCGGACTGAGCGGCGGCCGGATGCCGAGCCGGAACCGGAGCATCGAGCTGAGCCAGGGCCGGGTGCCGAGGCTGAGCCCGAGGCCGGGCGCCGAGTCGGGCCTGGGCCGGACCCCCGGGGGCGAGCCGAGCCCGACCCGCAATCTGAGCCGGTCCCCGAGCAATCTGGCCCGCAACCCGAGTCGGCACCCGAGCAGTCCGCCCCGCCCTCCAGGGCGACCCCCCAGCCCGACCCCGGCGACGCGGCCCCCACCGACCCCGAGCCGAAAACCGGCCCGGCCGTCACCCCCGGCCAGTCCCCGGAATCCGACGACCGCATCGACCCCGCAGGAGGCCCGCAGTGAACGACGCGCTCGACGTCACCCTGCGACTCCTGATCGTCTTCGTCGTCTTCCTGACCTTCCCCCTGATCGTCGGTCAGACCGAGCACAAGGTGATGGCCCACATGCAGGGCCGCGTCGGCCCGATGTACGCCGGTGGCTTCCACGGCTGGGCCCAGCTCGTCGCCGACGGCGTGAAGTTCGCGCAGAAGGAGGATGTCGTCCCGGCAGGCGCGGACCGCCGCATCTTCCAGCTCGCCCCGGCCGTGGCCCTCCTGCCTTATCTGCTCGTTCTGCTCGCCATCCCCATCGGCCCGAGCGAAGGCGCGGTCGGCGCGGTCATCGACGCCGGCATCTTCTTCGTCCTCGCCGTGATGGGCGTCGGCGTCCTCGGTTCGCTCATGGCCGGCTGGGCCTCCGCCAACAAGTTCTCCCTCCTCGGCGGACTGCGCACCGCCGCCCAGCTCCTCGCCTACGAACTCCCGATGCTGCTCGCCGCCGCCTCCGTGGCGATGGCGGCCGGCACCGTCTCCCTCCCCGGCATCCTCGACGCCTTCGAGTGGTGGTGGCTGCCCTGGCAGATCGTCGGCGCGATCGTCTTCTTCGTCGCCGGCCTGGCCGAACTCCAGCGCCCGCCCTTCGACATGCCCGTCGCCGACTCGGAGATCATCTTCGGTGCCTACACCGAGTACACCGGTCTTCGCTTCGCCCTGTTCCTCCTCGCCGAGTACGCCGGAATCATCATCCTGTGCGGCCTGACCACCGTTCTCTTCCTGGGCGGCTGGCACGGCCCCTGGGGCGCCGACGGCCTCGGCTGGGTCTGGACCCTGCTGAAGACGGCCGTCCTCGCCTTCCTCGTGATCTGGCTCCGCGTCACCTATCCCCGTCTGCGCGAGGACCAGCTCCAGAAGCTCTCCTGGACCCTCCTCGTCCCCCTCTCTCTCGCCCAGATCGCCCTCACCGGCATCGTCAAGGTGGTGATCAACTAACCATGGCCCCCATCCCCGGCTCCGGCCTCGCCAAGGGCCTGGCCGTCACCCTCCGCACGATGACGAAGAAGTCCGTCACCGCGCAGTACCCGGACGCCCAGCCCGACCTCCCGCCCCGCACCCGTGGCGTGATCGGCCTGTTCGAGGAGAACTGCACGGTCTGCATGCTCTGCGCCCGTGAGTGCCCGGACTGGTGCATCTACATCGACTCCCACAAGGAGACCGTCCCGGCGGTGACCCCCGGCGGCCGCGAGCGCAGCCGCAACGTTCTCGACCGCTTCGCCATCGACTTCGCCCTGTGCATGTACTGCGGTATCTGCATCGAGGTCTGTCCTTTCGACGCCCTGTTCTGGTCCCCGGAGTTCGAGTACGCCGAGACCGACATCCGCGACCTCACCCACGAGCGCGACAAGCTCCGCGAGTGGATGTGGACCGTCCCGGCCCCGCCCGCGCTGGACCCCGGCGCGGAGGAGCCCAAGGAGATCGCCGCCGCCCGCAAGACCGCCGAGAAGCTGGCCGCCGCGCAGGCGGAACCGCAGGAGGGAGAGTCGTGAGCCTTGCCGCCGAGACCCACGGCTTCCTCTCCCCGACCGGTGTCGAGATCGCCTTCCTCCTCGTCGGCCTGGTCACCTTCGGCGCCGCCCTGGTCACCGTCACCACCCGGCAGCTCGTGCACGCCGCCCTGTGGCTGGTGGTCACGCTCGGCGGCCTCGCCGTGGAGTACCTCCTGCTCACCGCCGAGTTCATCGCCTGGGTGCAGGTCCTCATCTATGTAGGTTCCGTCGTCGTCCTCCTTCTGTTCGGTCTGATGCTCACCAAGGCCCCCATCGGCCGCTCCCCGGACGCCGACTCCGGCAACCGCTGGGTCGCCCTCACCGTGGCCGTCGCCGCCGCGGCCACGCTGGTCTGGGTGGTCGTCGACGCCTTCCGCACGACCTGGATCGACCTCGACGGCCCCGCCGCCGGCTCCACCAGGGCCACCGGCGAGAGCCTCTTCCAGAACTGGGTCCTTCCCTTCGAGGCCCTCTCCGTCCTCCTCCTCGCGGCCCTGGTCGGCGCGATCGTCCTGTCCCGCAAGGCGAAGGCCGAGTCGGGCTCTCCCTCTGTGAACTCCCGGGCCGGGACCGGCAGTTCCCCATCCGCCCCGGATTCCCGGAATCACACGATCGGGCGAAATGGGCCGGTCGAGGGAACCGGTCCGGCCGAGCAGGAAGGCGCCCGCTGATGCATCTCGCCTATCCCGCCGTACTCTCCGCTCTCCTCTTCTGCACCGGCCTGTACGGCGTCCTCGCCCGCCGCAACGCGATCCTGGTCCTGATGTCGGTCGAGCTGATGCTCAACGCCGTCAACCTCAACCTGGTCGCCTTCGACGTCTGGCTCAGCAAGGCGGCCGAGGAGACCCTGCACTCCGGCCTGGCCCTGACCCTGTTCACCATCACGATCGCCGCCGCCGAGATCGGCATCGGCCTGGCGATCGTCCTCGCCGTCCACCGCAACCGCGGCACCTCGGACATCGACAAGCTCCGCGACAGCGCCGAAGGCCCCGACACCGACGGCTCCGACCGCGACGCCCTCACGGCCGCGCAGGGCGAGAAGGCTGAGGCCACCGCGTGACCACGACCACCCTCGCCACACTCGTCCCCCTCCTTCCGTTCCTCGGCGCCGCGGCCGGCCTGCTCCTGGGCCGCACGGCCCCCGGCTTCGTCCGTCCGCTCGCCGTCCTTCCGACGTTCGCCTCCCTCGTGCTCGCCGCGGTGGTCGCCGTGCGCCAGGGCGGCGACCGGGCGATCAACGCCGGCACCGAGCTGACGCCCACCGGCTCGGTCCCGATCGAACTCGCCCTGTACATCGACGGCTTCGCCGCCCTCGTCGCCGTACTCGTCGGCGTCGTCGCCACCTGCGTGCAGATCTACTCCACGGGCTATCTGCGCGAGGACCCGCGCTACCCGTCGTACGCCGCGCTCGTCTCCCTGTTCACCTCCGCGATGCTGCTCGTCGTCTACTCCGGCGACCTGATGGTGCTGCTGGTCGGCTGGGAGATCATGGGCATCTGCTCGTACTTCCTGGTCGGCCACTACTGGGAGACCCCGGAGGCCCGCGCCGCCTCCATCAAGGCCTTCCTGGTGACCAAGCTCGGCGACGTCCCCTTCCTCATCGGCCTGTTCGCGCTGGCCACGGACGCCGGGTCGTTCCGCATCACGAAGGTCCTCGACACCGTCGCGAGCGGCGGACTCGACCACCCGACGCTGATCGCCCTGCTCCTCCTCGCAGGCGTGGCGGGCAAGTCGGCGCAGTTCCCGCTGCACACCTGGCTCCCGGACGCGATGGCGGGCCCGACGCCCGTCTCCGCGCTGATCCACGCCGCGACGATGGTCGCCGCCGGTGTCTACTTCGTCGCCCGGCTCCTCCCGGTCTTCGAGGCGTCCCGGGCCGCGATGATCGTCCTCGCCGTGATGGCCGCCGTCACCATGGCCGGCTCGGCCCTCGCCGCGCTCGCCCAGGACGACATCAAGCGCGTCCTCGCCTACTCGACGATCGGCCAGCTCGGCTACATGACCGGTGCCCTGGCCGTCGCCGACCGCGGTGCCGCCGTCTTCCACCTCCTGTCGCACGGCGCCTTCAAGGCGCTGCTGTTCCTCGCGGCCGGCGTGATCATCCACGCCGCCGGCACCAACTCGCTGGCCGCCATGTCCCGCATGAGCCACCTGCGCGACCGCGTCCCCGACGCCTACTGGACGATGACCGTGGCGCTCCTCGCGCTCGCCGCGATCCCGCCCTTCAGCGGCTTCTTCTCCAAGGAGTCCGTCCTCGGCGCCGCCGAGCACGTCGCCACCGGCAGCACCGAGCACGCCCCCGGCGCCGCGGGCTGGCTCGTCCTCGTCGCCGGCCTGCTCACGGCCCTGCTCACCGCCGCGTACGCGATGCGCCTGTGGCTGCTGGCCTTCCGCGGCTGGGGCGCCGAGGCCCCCGACCACGGCAGGCAGCCGCTGACCATGACCGTGGTGCTGTGGGTGCTCGCCGCCCCGTCCCTCGCCGTCGGTGCCCTTGCCTACCGCGTGCTCCCCGACTGGTTCGACGGCCACGACCTCACCCCGACCCTCACCACCTCCGTCGTCGGCACGGGAGTGGCCCTGGTCGGCGGAATCGTCAGCTACGCCGCCTGGCGCCACACCACCTCGATCGCGGCCCGCGTCCCGCTGGGTGCGGTCGCGGCCCACCCCGAGGGCGACGCCGCCCAGGTCGAGGCCGAGGCCATCGCCAGTCACGCGCCCGTGTACGGGGGAGTGGCCTACGCACCCGATCCGGCGGACCCCGGCCGGCTGCTGCTCGGCCCGCTGCACCGGCACGCGGCCGTCGGCTTCCACCTCGACGCCGTGTACCGGGCGTTGTTCGTCCGCCCGGTCCAGGCCGGCGCGAGTCTCGTCCGGTTCCTCGACCGCGAGGTCGTCGACACCTACGTCCGTGGGGCGGGCGCCCTACCCCGCTGGCTCGGCATCGCCGTACGGCGCGCCCAGACCGGCAATGTGCAGACCTATGTGAGCGCGCTGCTCGCCGGCACCGTCGTCCTCGCGGTCGCCGCCGTCCTCGTCGCCACGGGAGCGTGAGCAGGCGTGATCGATATCAACGAGTCCGTGATGCAGTTCCTTCTGGCGTTCGTCGTCGTCGGCCCGCTCCTCGGCGCGGCCGCCGCCCTGCTGCCCGCCCCGCCCGGACTGAAGGGGAAGTCCCCCGAGCAGGCGGTGCTCCGGCACGGCGTCACCGTCACCGGCGCGGTCCTCATCGCGGCGATCGTCCTCGCGCTCGGCTTCGACCACGGCCAGCCGTCGAAGATGCAGGCCAGCACGGACATCAGCTGGATCCCCGCACTCGACGTGCGCATCCACCTCGGCATCGACGGCATCTCCCTCCCCCTTCTGGTCCTGACCGCGCTGCTGACCTTCCTCTGCGCGCTCTACTCCTACTTCAAGATGCCTTCGGGCCCGACCCCGAAGGCCTTCGTCGCACTGCTGCTCGTCCTGGAGTCCGGCACCCTCGCCACCTTCGCCGTCCTCGACCTGCTGCTGTTCTTCCTCGCTTTCGAGATGGTCCTGATCCCGATGTACTTCCTCATCGCCCGCTGGGGCGGCGAGGGCCGGGCCGCGGCCGCCTGGAAGTTCATCCTCTTCACGCTGCTCGGCTCCGTGGTCATGCTGCTCGGCCTGCTCCTGATCGGAATCAAGGCGGGCACTTTCGACATGGTGGCACTCGCCACTGACAACGGTCGGTCACTGACCGCGTCCGTGCAGGTCATCGCCGTTTTGGCGATCGGGATCGGGCTCGCGGTCAAGACGCCGATGTGGCCGCTGCACAGTTGGCTGCCCGACGCCCACACCGCCGCGCCCACCGTCGGCTCGGTCCTGCTGGCCGGTGTCCTGCTGAAGATGGGCACCTACGGGTTCGTCCGCATCCTGCTGCCGATCACCCCCGACGGATTCGCCGACTTCGCGCCCTACCTCGCCGCCTTCGCCGTCGTCGGAATCATCTACGGCTCCCTGGCCTGCCTCGCCCTCGCCAAGCAGGGCGCCAAGGGCGACCTCAAGCGCCTCATCGCCTACTCCTCCGTCGGCCACATGGGCTTCGTACTGCTCGGCATCGCCACGATGACCCCGACCGGCGTGAACGGCGCCCTGTTCGCCAACATCGCCCACGGCCTCATCACCGGCCTGCTGTTCTTCCTGGTCGGCGCGTTGAAGGACCGTACCGGCAGCACCGACCTCGACACCCTCGCCGAGGAGACCGGAGCCGCGCTGTACGGCAAGGCCCCGCGCCTGGGCGGCCTGCTCGCCTTCGCCGCGGTCGCCTCGCTCGGGCTGCCGGGCCTCGCCGGGTTCTGGGGCGAGATGCTCGCCCTGTTCGGCGCGTTCGAACCCGCCGCCGGCCTCAGCCGCCCGGCCTTCCTCACCTTCATGGCGATCGGCGCCTTCGGCACCCTCCTCACGGCCGCCTACCTGCTCGTCGTGGTCCGCCGCGTCTGCATGGGCGCCGCGCCGCAGGACGCCCCGAAGCTCGCCGACGTCCAGACGTACGAGTTCGCGGCCTGGACCCCGCTCGTCGCCCTCACCGTCGTCGCCGGACTGTGGCCGAAGACCCTCCTCGGCCTGACCGACCCGGCCGTGCAGCAGCTCCTCGCAGGAGGCACCCGATGAGCTCCCTGGCCCAGCCGCTGACCGCGAACCTCGTCCAGTCCGTCGACTGGCTCGCCATCGCGCCGCCCACCATCGCGGCGGCCGTCGGACTCGCCGTCCTCGTCGCCGACCTGTTCGTCGCGGACAGCAAGAAGACCCTGCTCGGCTGGACATCGGTGGCCGGCCTCGCCGCCTCCGTGCTGATGCTGCTGCCGCTCCTCGACGGCGACCGCTCGACGTTCTGCCTGGCCGGCGACGCCGCCCTGTGCAGCTATACGGCCGACCGCTTCACCCTCGTCATCCAGTTCCTGGTCCTCGGCGGCGCCCTCCTCGCGGCCCTCCTGTCCGTCACCGCCCTCAAGGACGCCCACAAGCAACTCCCCGAAGGGGAGTTCTGGTTCCTGCTGCTCTCCTCCGCCGCCGGCGCCGCCCTGCTGCCCGCCTCCCGGGACCTGGCGACCCTCATCGTCGCCCTGGAAGTCGCCTCGCTCCCCGCCTTCGCCCTCGTGGGCCTGCGCCACGGCGACCGCAAGTCCTCCGAGGCAGCCCTGAAGTTCTTCCTGTCCTCGGTCACCGCGACCGCGGTCAGCCTCATGGGCATCAGCTTCGTGTACGCCTCCACAGGCACCCTCTACCTCACGCAGATCGCCGACCGCATCCAGAACGTCGACGGACAGCTCCAGACCCTCGCCCAGACCGGAGTCGCCCTCACCCTGGTCGGCTTCGCCTTCAAGACGGCAGCCGTGCCCTTCCACTTCTGGGTGCCGGACACCTACGTGGGCGCGCCCCTGCCGGTCGCCGCCTACCTGTCGGTCGTCGGCAAGGCCGTCGGCTTCACCGGCCTGATCCTCGTCACGGTGATCGCCCTGCCGTCGTACGCCGACGTCTGGGGCCCCGCCCTCGCGGCACTGGCCGCCCTCACCATGACCGTCGGCAACGTCGGCGCCCTGCGCCAGCAGGCCACGCGCGCGTACAGCGCGGTACGCCTGCTCGCCTGGTCCTCCATCGGGCAGGCCGGCTACCTCCTGGTGCCGATCGCCGCCGCCGCGTACTCCGACGACGCCGAGCGGTCCATCGGATCCACCGTCGCCTACGCCCTCATGTACGCCGCCGTGAACCTCGGCGCCTTCGCGGTGGCCGCACTGGTCGGCCGTACCGCGACGCTCAACCGCATCAGCGATTACCGCGGCCTGTACGCGCGCAACCCGCTGGCCGCCCTGATCCTGGCCTTCTTCCTGCTCTGCCTCGCCGGGCTCCCGCCGGGCATCATCGGCCTCTTCGCCAAGGTCACCGTGTTCTCCGCCGCCGTCGACGCGGGCCTCGGCTGGCTGGCCGTGGTCATGGCCGTCAACGTCGTGATCGCGCTGTTCTACTACCTCCAGTGGACGGCCCTGCTGTTCCGCGCCCCCGAGGGCGAGCCCGTCAGGCACCTCGTCCCCGCACCGGTCACGGCCACCATGGCCCTCACCGGCGTCGTCGGCATCGCCCTGTCCGGAGCCCCCCAGCTCATCCTGCGCTTCGCCAACACCGGGCTCTTCTGAGCCTGGAGTGCACCCAGGCCCTTCTGAGCCTTGGGGGGCACTCCGCACGCGCGCGTGGGACGCCCCAGCCCTCACGCGCGCGGGCGCGTTCACCCGTACGGACCACTCCCGCAGCCGTACGCGCAAGGGAACCCATGACCCTCGCCTGGCGTTGACCAGTACAGAAGGGTCCACTGGACGTGAGACCACGGCACCAGTGGCATCGAAGATCGACCAGCAAAGGGTTCCCCTGCCGCACCACTTGGAGGGCGTACCGTGCACCGCCGGCACAACGGGCTCAGGACCGCAGTACTCCTCGGGGGACTGTCCGCCCTCATCATCGTCATCGGCAGTTTCTTCGGCCGCATGGGGCTCGTCGTCGCAGTTGTGATCGCGCTGGGCACGAACGCGTACGCGTACTGGAACAGCGACAAACTGGCGCTGCGCGCGATGCGCGCGCGCCCGGTCAGCGAGTTCGAGGCACCGGGGCTGTACCGCATGGTCCGCGACCTCTCCACCCAGGCCCGCCAGCCCATGCCGCGCCTGTACATCTCCCCGACGGAGGCGCCGAACGCGTTCGCGACGGGCCGCAATCCGCGCAACGCCGCCGTGTGCTGCACCGAAGGAATCCTGCGCATCCTCGACGAGCGCGAACTGCGCGGTGTCATCGGCCACGAGTTGAGCCACGTCTACAACCGCGACATCCTGATCTCGTCGGTCGCCGGCGCCCTCGCCTCGGTGATCATGTTCCTGGTCAACTTCGCCTGGCTGATCCCGATCGGCCGCTCCGATGACGACGACGGCCCCGGCCTCCTGGGCATGCTGCTGATCATGATCCTGGGCCCGCTCGCCGCCACGCTCATCCAGCTTGCCATCAGCCGCTCCAGAGAGTACGAGGCCGACGCCTCCGGCGCCCAGCTCACAGGGGACCCGCGTGCCCTCGCCAGCGCCCTGCGCAAGCTCGACGCCGGCACCAAGCAGCTTCCGCTGCCCCCCGAGCCGCGTATCGAGACCGCAAGTCACATGATGATCGCGAACCCCTTCCGCCCGGGGCAGGGATTCTCGAGAATGTTCTCCACCCATCCGCCCATGGCGGAACGTATTGCCCGGCTCGAGAAGATGGCAGGCCCCCCACGATGAAGACCATCCTCAACGTCATCTGGCTCGTCCTGAGCGGCTTTTGGCTGTTCCTCGGCTATCTGCTCGCGGGCCTGCTGCTGTGCATCACCATCATCGGCATCCCGTTCGGCATAGCCGCCTTCCGCATCGGCGTCTACGCCCTGTGGCCCTTCGGGTACACGACGGTCGAGCGCCGTGACGCCGGAGCCCCCTCCTGCATCGGCAATGTGCTGTGGCTGGTCCTGGCGGGCTGGTGGCTCGCCATCGGCCACATCGTCACCGGTCTCGCCCTGTGCGTCACGATCATCGGGATCCCGTTCGGCATCGCCAACTTCAAGCTGATCCCGGTGTCGCTGTTCCCGCTGGGCCGCGAGATCGTGTCGACGGACAAGCCGTTCGCGTCGAGCTGGTAGCCGGACGGGGCGGCAGCGGAAGGCGCAGGTTTTCCACAACCCGACGGTTGTCCACAGGCCGGACCGATTGTCAGTGGCGGCTTGCATCATGAATGCATGACCGAGAACGAGCAGTTGCTGACGAGGGTGGCGGACAAGGCCCGCAACACCCGACCGTGGGGCTGGACTTCACTTCCCGAGCCCGTGGACGCGGCCACCGTGGCCCGCGCCGAGTCCGCCCTCGGCTTCCGCCTGCCGTCGCTGCTCGCCGACCTCTACCTGCGTATAGGGGACGGCGGATTCGGTCCGGAGTACGGCCTGTTGCCCCTGCTCGACAGCCCTCCGGCCGACGAGCCCGCCGCCGTCACGCAGTACCTCGCCAACCGCGAGAGCGCCCGCAAGGACCCGGACTGGCCCTGGCCCGAGGGCGTCCTGCCGATATCTCACTGGGGCTGTGCGATGTACGCCTGCGTGGACTGCCGCAGCCCTCAGGCCACCGTCCTGCTCTTCGAACCGAACGCCGACGACGCCGACCAGGCCTGGTACGTGGACGCCCCGAGCCTCATGGACTGGCTGCGCGCCTGGATCGACGGCACGGGCTGGTACGAGGAGATGAACGAGGGGCAGGAGCTGGCCCCTTGGGCCGACTTCCGCATACGCACGGCGACGGCACGCGCGTCTTGAGGGGACCGACGGCATTCGGTTCCCCGATCGTGCAGACGGACCGCCGCACGACTGGACCGAGAACCACCGAGGCGCCCGCCGCCGCCCGCGACGGCACTGAGCGGGACCGGTCCTGCCCTGCGGCTCGGCGCGCCTGACCGCCGCCCGCGCCCATCACGACAGCTACCGCCCCACGCCCTGACGCGCCCGCGCCGCCGCCCACCGCCGGACCCCGTACGCGACCACACCCACCGTCAGCACACCCGCACCGACAACGACCGAGACCGCAGGCAGCGAGAACGCCAGGATCCCGCACCCGAGCAGCCCCACCGCCGGTACGACGCGCGAAGCCGGTGTCGAGTCGAGGGTCCAGGCCGATGCGTTGGCCACCGCGTAGTACGCCAGCACACCGAAGGAGGAGAACCCGATCGCGCCTCGGACGTCCACCGTGGCGGCGAGGACCGCGACGACCGCGCCCACCGCGAGTTCGGCCCGGTGAGGCACCTGGAAACGTGGATGCACGGCCGCCAGCGCGCCGGGCAGATGCCGGTCGCGGGCCATGGCCAGCGTCGTCCGTGAGACGCCCAGAATCAGGGCGAGCAGCGAGCCGAGCGCGGCGACGGCGGCGCCCACTCGTACCACCGGCTCCAGTCCCGGCACACCGGCCGCCTGTACCGCGTCGGCCAGTGGTGCGCCCGCTTGCCCGAGGCCGTTCGGCCCCAGAACGGAAAGGACAGCCACCGCCACGCACGCGTACACCACCAGCGCGATGCCCAGCGCCAGGGGAATCGCCCGGGGGATGGTGCGCGCGGGGTCCCGTACCTCCTCGCCGAGGGTCGCGATCCGCGCGTACCCGGCGAACGCGAAGAACAGCAGGCCGGCCGCCTGCAGCACGCCGCCCACGCCCCCCGAGGTCCCGATGTCCAGGCGCCCGGCATCGGACTCCCCGGACCCCAGGCTCACGACCACCACACAAGCGAGGACAGCGAGGACCACCGCCACGATCGCCCGCGTCAGCCAGGCTGACTTCTGGACACCGCCGTAGTTCACCGCGGTCAGCGCCACCACGGCCGCGACCGCCACCGCATGCGCCTGCCCGGGCCAGACATACGCGCCCACAGTGAGCGCCATCGCCGCACAGGAGGCCGTCTTACCGACCACGAACGACCAGCCCGCGAGATAACCCCAGAACGGCCCGAGCCGTTCGCGCCCGTAGACATACGTGCCGCCCGAGGCCGGATACAGGGCGGCCAGGCGTGCCGACGACGTGGCGTTGCAGTAGGCGACCACGGCCGCGACCGCCAGCCCGAGCAGCAGTCCCGACCCGGCCGCGCGTGCGGCGGGCCCGAGCGCGGCGAAGATCCCGGCCCCGACCATCGAACCGAGCCCGATCACCACGGCGTCCCCGACGCCGAGGGTGCGCCGCAGTTCGGGGGAGGCGGAGCTGGACGGTGTCATGGCCGGAACCCTACTGATCGCTGCAACCGGGAGGCACCACCGGGACGTCCTGTTCATCAACGGAGCACGAACAACCGAGCACGAACAAGCGCGCCCGAAATCACAGTGCCGAAACAGTGCAGGCGCAGCGCGGAGGGGCAGGTTCAGGGCATGACGATCATCGGCTGGATCATTCTGGGGCTGTTGGCCGGCGCCATCGCCAAGTTCCTGCTGCCGGGACGCGACCCGGGCGGCTTCATCGGCACGACGCTCATCGGCATCGCGGGCGCGTTCATCGGTGGCTGGATCTCGGCCCGCTGGCTGGACCACCCGATCACCAAGGACTTCTACGACGGCGCTACATGGGCCTCGGCGATCGGTGGCTCGCTCGTGCTCCTGATCGCCTACCGCCTCTTGTTCGGTCATTCCCGCAACTGAGCGGCGAACGAACGAGGACCGACGACCGAAGCACACTTCCGAACCGCAGCCAGCAGGCGAGAAGGGTGGGCACCCGCACCGGGGGTGCCCACCCTTCCTCGTGAATCAGCCCGACCGTCGGTTCGCGGTCAGCGGCTCACCGGTAGTTCACGAACTGCAGCGCGAAGTCGAAGTCCTTGCCCTTCAGCAGGGCGATCACGGCCTGGAGGTCGTCCCGGCTCTTGGAGCTGACCCGCAGCTCGTCGCCCTGGACCTGGGCCTTCACGCCCTTCGGGCCCTCGTCACGAATGATCTTCGCCACCTTCTTGGCGTTCTCCTGGCTGATGCCCTCCTGGATCGACGCGAAGAT
This sequence comes from Streptomyces sp. UG1, assembly GCF_049974585.1. Classification (NCBI taxonomy): domain Bacteria; kingdom Bacillati; phylum Actinomycetota; class Actinomycetes; order Kitasatosporales; family Streptomycetaceae; genus Streptomyces; species Streptomyces sp. UG1. Next base: position 69,334 of record NZ_JBNGGG010000005.1, read on the forward strand.
CTTGTACTCCTTGCCCGAGAGCTGGGGCTCGCCCGCGTCCAGGGCCTTCAGGGAGATCCCGCGCTTGATCAGCTTGGACTGGAAGACGTCGAGGACGGCGTTGACCCGGTCCTCGGAGTTCGCCTCCATGAGGATCTTCTCCCCGGACCACGAGATCGAGGCACCCACGCCCTTGAAGTCGTAGCGCTGCGAGATCTCCTTGGCGGCCTGGTTGAGGGCGTTGTCGACCTCCTGCCGCTCGACCTTCGAGACGATGTCGAAACTGGAGTCGGCCATGTCCTGTGGCTCCTTGTATCGGGGTGCGTGTGGGGTGCGTATCAGCGGGCGTGGGGGTGTCCGCCGAGCCCGGGGCAGGCCCCGGACCGCATCCGGACAAGCCTAGCCACCCGCCGTCCCCCGGGCGGCGATCAATCGGGTGGCGAAGCACCCCTGTGTATCGGGTATTGTTTACGTCGTTGCCAGGGAGCACCGCCGAAAAGCGGTTCGAACGGCAGCAAACCCCGGCGGTGTGCCCGAGCGGCCAAAGGGAGCAGACTGTAAATCTGCCGGCTCAGCCTTCCCAGGTTCGAATCCTGGCGCCGCCACACTGGGAAAACCCCTCCGATCTGCGGAAACGCAGCGCGGAGGGGTTTTCGCGTTCCATACTGGCGTACGTTCCAGAGTGGCGTACGGGGGCACACTGGCCCCATGAGCACGCGTCGCAGAAGGTGCCCCGAGTGCCGGCGTGAGATCGCCGTCGTCGCCGGTCGGTTCGCACGGCACGACCCGCCCGGCGCGCGGCAGAGCGGGGAGCTCGTGTCGTGTTCCGGATCACGGCGACACGCGGAACTCGGGGCCGCACAGCCCGCGTTGGACGGGTACGTCGTGCCCGAGTTCCCCGGTCAGCTACCGCTGTTCTGAGTCCGGCCGTACGGTCGCCACCATCTTCAGTTCCCCGCCACCGACTTCACCGCCACCGACACCGGGGCCGAGCCGCTGATCAGTTCGAGCGTCAGGCCGGTCGTAGCGGGGGTGTCGAGCAACTCCGCCAGTACGGCGGCCACGTCGTCGCGGGGGATCGGGCCGCGGCCGGTGTGGGCCTCCAGGCGCACCTGGCCGGTTCCCGCGTCGTTCGTGAGCATGCCGGGGCGCAGAATCGTCCAGTCCAGGGCGTCCAGGCCGCGGACGTACTCGTCGGCCGCGCCCTTGGCGCGCAGGTAGACGTCGAAGATCTCGTCGCCCTCGTGCCGCGGGTTCGCGCCCATCGACGACACGATCAGGAATCGCCGTACGCCCGCCTGGATCGAGGCATTCGCGAAGAGGACCGCCGCGTCCTTGTCCACCGTGTCCTTGCGGGCCGACCCGCTGCCCGGGCCCGCACCGGCCGCGAAGACCGCCGCGTCCGCGCCCTGGAGCCGGGCCGCGACCTCCTCGACCGGGGCCGACTCCAGGTCCAGCAGGATGGGTTCGGCACCGGCCTCCCGCAGGTCGTCGGCCTGCTCGTCCTTGCGGATGATCCCCGCGACCTCGTCCCCGCGCGCGGCGAGCAGCCGCTCCAGCCGCAGCGCGATCTGACCATGACCACCAGCGATGACAATGCGCATGTTTCCGACCGTACGCCCGGACAGCCGCATCCGCCGCACGACTTCAGCCATGCCTCACACCCTGGGGCGCGCACCTCAGGCGCAAGCGCCGAGCGCGCGAGCCGCCGACGCCCGCATCACTCCCACTCCACCCTCACATCCACTCCACCCTCACATCCGCGCCGACCGCGCGCAGAGCCGACCGCATGCAGAGCCGGGCGCCCCCAGCGTGAGGCCCACCCCGACGAACCACCGCCTCAAGAGAGCTCCCCCCGCCCCTGCCGAGGCAACCCCAACTCCGCAGCCACAGCCGAGTTGCAGTACTCCCGCACCGCGCTGGTCCGCGCCACCACGCGCCCCCGGTGCACCACAATGCGGCTGTACGCCAGTGACAGCGCCCCCGACAGCCGCTCCCCGCGCACCGCCAGCAACTCGGCCGGGAAGCCCGCCTCCACCCGTACCTCGGGCAGGCCCAGCGCCGCACGCGCCGACGCGCTCACGCAGTCGTACGCGTCCTCGGGGCGCAGCCCATGGCGTGAGGACAGCAGGTAGGCGGCCTCCAGCGGGTCCCCGCGGCCCACCGGGTTCGACACGTCCCGCAGGGCGCCGCTCCCGGCGGCGACGCGTACGCCCGCGGAGCGCAACAGTCGTACGGGCGCCGTGGCCCGCCGTTCCACGCCCCCGCAGCCGCCCTGCGGCAGGCACACCACCGTCACCCCGGCCGCGGCGAGCTGGTCCGCGGTGCGGGAGGCCACCTGGGCGGGCAGCCGCCCGAGGCCGCCGCACGGGCCGAGGGTCACGCCGGGGCGCAGTCCGCCGGCCATCGCGGCGAGGCGGGACAGGCGCGCCGGGTCGGTGGCGTCGGTGTGCAGGTCGACGGGGCAGCCGTGCTCGGAGGCCACCTCCAGGACCGCCTCCACATAACCCGTCGGATCCGGGTCCAGGTCGGGACAGCCGCCGACCACCGACGCGCCCATCTTCAGCGCGTCCCGCAGCATCGCCAGCCCGTCGGCCCCGGCCACGCCGGTCAGCAGCCTGGGCATCGCCACGGTCGTCAACTCGGTGAGCCCGCGCAGCGAACGCCGCGCCTGGAGTACGGCGGCCAGCGCGTTCAGCTCCTGGATCTCGCCCACGCGCACGTGTGCCCGCAGCACGGTCGCACCGTGCCCGAGCTGGAGCAGAGCGGCCTCGGTGGCCCGGCGCTGGACGTCATGGGGGTCGTAGGAGACCGGTCCGCCCTCGTCGGCGGAGAGGGCGGTGTCGCCGTGGGCGTGCGGTTCGGCCGGGGCCGGCAGCAGCAGATAGCCGCTGAGGTCCACGCGTGTGCCGCACGCGCGCGTGCCGCCCGCCGTCAGGCTCCCGGCGGTGCCGACCGCCTCGATACGCCCGCCGTCCAGCCGTACGTCCACGGTCCGGCCGTCGGTGAGCCGTGCCCCGCACAGCAGCAGAGCACCCGGGTCGGCCGGTCCGGACGAGCCGGAGGACGACGAGTGGGGCGGCTGGGGGTGGCTGTCGGGCATCGCGCTCCAGAGGCAAGATCACGCAGAGTGAGTCGAGCCTAGGGTGGTGATGGGGCCCTGGCGCGCAGGAGCGCAATAGTCGTACCGGTGTGGTCCACGCGCGCGAGTCGCGCCCTCGGTACCGCTATGGCCTGCGAGGCGGCCGTGCCGGGCGCCCGTACGGCCGCGGACAGGGACCGCGAAACGGATTTGGGTGAACGGCGGCTGAGCGTGTAATGTCTTCATCGCTCGCCCCAATAGCTCAGTCGGCAGAGCGTCTCCATGGTAAGGAGAAGGTCAACGGTTCGATTCCGTTTTGGGGCTCTGGTGTGAGAGGTTCCCGCCGCGAGGTGGGAACGGATCGCATCACAGCGGTGTAGCTCAGTCGGTAGAGCAAGCGGCTCATAATCGCTGTGTCACCGGTTCAAGTCCGGTCACCGCTACTGACAGTAGCCGATTGCGGGGTCGGTCCTTCGATCGGCTACTCTTTCTTGCGTTAATTCATTCCATCCGTTCGTCAAGGAGCACTCACGTGGCTGCCACCGACGTCCGCCCGAAGATCACGCTGGCCTGCGTGGAGTGCAAGGAGCGGAACTACATCACCAAGAAGAACCGGCGTAACAACCCGGACCGTCTTGAGATGAAGAAGCACTGCCCGCGTTGCAACGCGCACACCGCGCACCGCGAGACGCGATAAATCAGGCTCGTACGCGAGGCCGCCCCCCGACAGCGGGGGCGGCCTCGCGTCGTTTCGGGCCCGGTTACCGGTCGGTTCCGCCGACCACAGGCCACCCAGAGCAGACACCAGGCAGACATCAGGCAGACATCAGGAGGTACCGAGCCATGGCGCTCGACCAGTCCTTCGTGGGGCGGAGCTACCCGCCCACCGAGCCCTATGAGGTGGGCCGGGAGAAGATCCGTGAGTTCGCGCAGGCCGTGGGGGACACCAATTTGGCCTACACGGACCCGGAGGCCGCCAAGGCGCTCGGCCACTCCGATGTGATCGCCCCGCCGACCTTTGTCTTCTCCATCACGTTCAAGGCCGCCGGACAGGTCATCGAGGACCCGCAGCTCGGCCTGGACTACAGCCGAGTGGTGCACGGCGACCAGAAGTTCGCCTACACCCGCCCGGTGCGGGCCGGCGACCGGCTGACCGTCACCTCGACCATCGAGGCGATCAAGTCGATGGCGGGCAACGAGATCCTGGACATCCGCGGCGAGGTCCACGACGAGGCGGGGGAGCACGTCGTGACCGCCTGGACGAAGCTCGTGGCCCGTGGGGCGGACGCCGTAGAAGGGGAGGCCTGAAGGCGATGACGGCGAAGATCGCATACGGCGACGTCGAGGTCGGCACCGAACTGCCCGCCCAGAGCTTCCCCGTGACCCGTGCCACGCTCGTCCAGTACGCGGGCGCCTCCGGGGACTTCAACCCGATCCACTGGAACGAGAAGTTCGCCAAGGAGGTGGGGCTGCCGGACGTCATCGCGCACGGCATGTTCACCATGGCCGAGGCGGTCCGTGTGGTCACCGACTGGACCGGCGACCCGGCGGCGGTCGTCGAGTACGGGGTCCGCTTCACCAAGCCCGTCGTCGTACCGAACGACGACCAGGGCGCCACGATCGAGGTCAGCGGCAAGGTCGCGGCCAAGCTCGATGACAACAAGGTCCGCGTGGATCTGACCGTGGTCAGCGAGGGCCGCAAGGTGCTCGGCATGTCGCGGGCGGTCGTACAGCTCGCGTGAGCGCATGTGTAAGGGGCGCCCTCCATGGTGGGGCGCCTCTTACACGTCCGGGCCGGTGACACATCTTCCGGCCTACCCCCTTGCCCTAGTTAGTGATTGAGTACTAACTTACTTTCATGGTCAGGATGAGCGCAGAGGAGAGGCGCGAGAGCGTCATCCGCGCGGCGATGAGCGAGTTCGCCCGCGGTGGCTACCACGGCACGTCGACCGAGGTGATCGCCAAGCGGGTCGGCGTCTCGCAGCCGTATCTCTTCCGGCTCTTCCCGGGCAAGAAGGCGATCTTCCTGGCGGCGGCGGCGCGGTGCGTCGAGGAGACCATCCGTACCTTCGCGGAGGCCTCCGAGGGGCTGGAGGGCGAAGAGGCCCTGCATGCCATGGCGAACGCGTACATGGACGTCATCGCAGAGCACCCGGAGCAGCTGCTCCTGCAGATGCAGATGTACGTCGCCGTGAGGGCCGCCGAGGAGGAAGGCGACCACGAGTTCGGCGCGGCGGTGCGCGACGGCTGGATGCGGCTGTGGGACACCGTGCACCTGCCGCTGGGCGCCGACGTCAGCGAGACGACGACCTTCATGGCGTACGGGATGCTCGTCAACTGCCTGGTCGCCATGGGATTTCCGCCCGAGCACCGGGTGTGGGAGGGGCTCTACCCGTCCGCCCGCACCACGGGCCGGCTCGAACACTGAGGCACGAGGAAGGCGTTCCGGCGCCTATGTGTGACCTTTGAAGTTAGTCATCAATAACTAACCGAAGCAGATGGCCACCTCTCTGGGGGAGAGATGTCACCGCAGACCGCACTTCGTGGAGGGCCCGTGTGGGCCCTCGTCATCACCAGCGTCGCCGGATTCATGGCCGCGCTCGACAACCTCGTCGTCACCACCGCACTGCCCTCCATCCGCGAGGACCTGGGCGGGGCGCTGCACGACCTGGAGTGGACGGTGAGTGCGTACACGCTCACCTTCGCCGTCCTGCTGATGTTCGGCGCGGCGCTCGGTGACCGCTTCGGCCGCCGTCGGCTCTTCCTCGTCGGCATCACGATCTTCACTGGCGCGTCCGCCGCCGCGGCCCTCGCGCCCGGCATCGACTCCCTGATCGCCGCCCGCGCGGTCCAGGGCGCCGGCGCGGCGGTCATGATGCCGCTGACGCTGACCCTGCTGACGGCGGCCGTGCCTGCGGACAGGCGCGGGATGGCGTACGGCATCTGGGGTGCCGTCAACGGGCTCGCGGTCGCGTCCGGGCCGCTCATCGGGGGCAGTCTCACCGAGCACATCTCCTGGCAGTGGATCTTCTGGCTGAACGTTCCGCTGGGCCTCGCCCTGCTGCCGCTCGCCCGTCTGCGCCTCGCCGAGTCCTACGGCACCGGCGCCCCGCTCGACATCCCCGGCACGCTGCTGGCCAGCGGCGGGCTCTTCGGGGTCGTGTACGGCCTGGTGCGCGGCCCCGCCGACGGCTGGACCGGGCACCTGGTCCTGACCGGCCTGTTCGCGGGAGGCGCGCTGCTCGTCGGGTTCGTCCTCTACAGCACCCGCGCCAAGAACCCGATGCTGCCGATGCGGCTGTTCCGCTCCCGCGCCTTCTCCGGGATCAACGCCGCGAGCATGCTCATGTACCTCGGCATGTTCGGGTCGATCTTCCTGCTCAGCCAGTACATGCAGGGCGTGCTCGGCTACTCGCCGACCGAGGCGGGGCTGCGCATGCTGCCGTGGACCGGCATGCCGATGCTCGTCGCGCCGATCGCAGGCATGCTCTCCGACCGCATCGGCGGCCGCCCGGTCGTCGCCACCGGCCTGTTCCTCCAGGCCGCAGGGCTCGCCTACATGGCGTCCGTGGTCACGGTCGACGTCTCCTACGCCGCCCAGTTGCCCGGCCTGATCATCAGCGGCGTCGGCATGGCCCTGTTCTTCGCTCCGGCCTCCCACCTGGTCATGTCCAGCGTCCGTACCTCGGAGCACGGCATCGCGTCCGGCGCCAACAACGCCCTGCGCGAGGTCGGCGGCGCGCTCGGCATCGCGGTCATGGGGTCGATCTTCGCCTCCCAGGGCGGCTACGAGACGGGCCAGACCTTCGTCGACGGCCTGCGGCCCGCCCTGGTCACCGGCGCCGCGGTGGTGACCCTCTCCGGTGTCGCGGCCCTGATCATCCCGGGGCGGCGGCATGGCGGCGTGGCGGTGAGCCCGGCCGAGCCGGCGGCGGAGCGTGTGCTGGAGGTGGCGGCGCGCTGAGTACGGCGAGCTGAGCCATCCAGGGCCGGGCCGGCAGGGCCCGACCCACTCCGGCCAGGCCCGGCTGAGCGTGGCCGTCCCGGCCGAGCCCGGCTGAGGCTGCAGCCCCGGGCCGAGCCTGCAGCCCCGGGCTGAGCCCGCAGTCCCGGCCGAGCCCGCCGAACCGATTCACCCCCTTTGACCGCACCGCCGACCACACCACCGACCGCCCCGGACCACCGGACCTGAGGAGCAGTCATGCCCACCCTTCCCTGGACCGTCCCGAACCCCGCGCCGCACCACACCGAGGTGCACGTCTTCGCCTCCCGCTTCGAGACCCGCACCCTTTGGGGAGCGCTCCGCTTCCTCGCCCGTACGCCGGGCGTGTGGCGCCAGGTGAGCCGGGCGCCCGGGGCGTACGGGGCCTCCCTGAAGGCGGAGCCGTTCAAGCGGACCTTCTGGACGCTGTCCGCCTGGGAGTCGCCCGCGGCGCTGAAGGACTTCGCCCGCTCCGGCACCCACGCCCCGACCTCGCGGGGCCTGTCCGCCCAGATGCGGGACGCGAAGTTCGCCACCTGGCAGGTCTCCAGCGACGAGCTCCCGCTCGACTGGACGGAGGCGTTCCGACGGCTGACCTGAACGGCACGCGCGCGTGGTGCGCGTCGCGGACCCGGCGCCCCGCACGGGTGCCGGGGCTGTCGGTGCCGTCTCGTAGTCTTGAGCGCGTGCAGGAACTCCACGACGCCCCCCTCGCCCCCTTCACCACCTTCCGGCTGGGCGGGCCCGCCACCCGTCTGGTCACGGCCACCACCGACGCCGAGGTGATCGACGTCGTGCGCGAGGCCGATGCCGAGGGGAGCCCGCTGCTGCTCATCGGCGGCGGATCGAACCTGGTCATCGGCGACAAGGGCTTCGCGGGCACCGCACTCGTCATCGCCACCAAGGGATTCGAGCTGGACGGCACCACGCTCGAACTGGCCGCCGGCGAGGTGTGGACCGACGCCGTCGCCCGCACCGTCGAGGCCGGGCTCGCCGGGATCGAGTGCCTCGCCGGAATCCCGGGCTCCGCGGGTGCCACGCCGATTCAGAACGTGGGCGCCTACGGCCAGGAGGTCTCCTCGACGATCACCGAGGTGATCGCCTACGACCGCCAGGCAGGCGAGACCGTGGTCATCGCGAACTCCGACTGCGCCTTCTCCTACCGCCACAGCCGCTTCAAGGCCGACCCCGAGCGTTACGTCGTCCTGCGCGTCCGCTTCCGGCTGGAGGACGCTGACGGGCTCTCCGCCCCCGTCAAGTACGCCGAGACGGCCCGTGCCCTCGGCGTCGAGGTCGGCGACCGCGTGCCCCTGGCCGCCGCTCGCGAGACCGTGCTGAAGCTGCGTACCGGGAAGGGCATGGTCCTGGACCCCGAGGACCACGACACCTGGTCGGCGGGGTCCTTCTTCACCAACCCGATCCTCACCGACGAGCAGTTCGCGGTGTTCCACGCGCGCGCGTGCGATCGGCTCGGCGACGGTGTGGAGCCGCCCGCCTACCCGGCGGGGGAGGGGCACACCAAGACCTCCGCGGCCTGGCTCATCGACAAGGCCGGCTTCACCAAGGGCTACGGCACCGGCCCCGCCCGCATCTCCACCAAGCACACCCTCGCCCTCACCAACCGCGGCGAAGCGACCACCGAGGACCTCCTCGCGCTCGCCCGCGAGGTCGTGGCCGGCGTGCGTGAGGCCTTCGGCATCACCCTGGTCAACGAGCCGGTGACGGTCGGAGTCAGCCTGTAGGCCGGGCCGGGCCAGTGGCCGGCCTACAGCAGGCCACGCCCAACTCCCTGCCGCAGCGTCGCCGGGTCGTCGACCATCGCCGGCATCGCGTGCGCCACGTCCGCCCGCCCGAGTCCGCCGCCCGATGAACCGCCCCTCGGGCGAAAACCGCCCACGGTGGTGCGATACGTGCCGGTGAGCGGCTCGTCCGGCGGACGCGGGGGTCGTACGACCGACCAGTCCATGGCGCTACGGGCCGCCACCTCGGCCTCCATCTCCCGCAGGTCGGCGCACACGTCCTTCCCACGCGACCAAGGAGACGGTGCGGCCGCCGGTGGACGAGTTCGCCGCCCGGCCGGCCCGCACCCTGCTCGCCGGCATCGCCGACTGATGTCGCCGGCGCCCAAGGACCGTCCGGCGGATCAGGACTGGGCGAGCCAGTCGTCCACCCCTGCCAGCAGCTTGCCCTTCACCGGCTCCGGTGCCGCCGACGCGCGCACCGACTGGCGGGCCAGTTCCGCCAACTCCTCGTCCGTGAAGGCGTGGTGGTGGCGCGCGATGTCGTACTGGGCGGCGAGGCGGGAGCCGAAGAGCAGGGGGTCGTCGGCGCCGAGGGCCATCGGGACGCCCGCCTCGTACAGGGTGCGCAGCGGGACGTCCTCGGGCTTCTCGTAGACGCCGAGGGCGACGTTCGACGCGGGGCACACCTCGCAGGTCACGCCCCTGTCCGCCAGCCGCTTCAGCAGCCGCGGGTCCTCCGCCGCCCGCACCCCGTGGCCGACCCGGTGCGCGTCCAGGTCGTCCAGGCAGTCCCGGACCGAGGACGGGCCGGTCAGCTCGCCGCCGTGCGGGGCCGACAGCAGGCCGCCCTCGCGGGCGATGTGGAAGGCGCGGTCGAAGTCCCGTGCCATGCCCCGGCGCTCGTCGTTCGACAGCCCGAAGCCGACCACGCCCCGGTCGGCGTACCGCACCGCCAGCCGCGCCAGCGTGCGGGCGTCCAGGGGGTGCTTCATCCGGTTCGCGGCGACCAGGACGCGCATCCCGAGCCCGGTGTCCCGCGACGCCGTCTGCACCGCGTCCAGGATGATCTCCAGCGCCGGGATCAGCCCGCCCAGCCTGGGCGCGTACGAGGTCGGATCGACCTGGATCTCCAGCCACCCCGAGCCGTCCCGCAGATCCTCCTCCGCGGCCTCCCGCACCAGCCGCTGGATGTCCTCCGGCTCCCTGAGACAGGATCGCGCCGCGTCGTACAGCCGCTGGAAGCGGAACCAGCCCCGCTCATCCGTCGCCCGCAGCCTCGGCGGCTCCCCGCTGACCAGTGCCTCGGTCAGCGCCTCGGGCAGCCGTACGCCGTACTTGTCGGCCAGTTCCAGGACTGTCCCCGGGCGCATCGACCCGGTGAAGTGCAGGTGCAGATGGGCTTTCGGCAGTTCAGAGACATCACGTACACGCTCCATTCCAGGATCCTGCCGCACGCCCCGCACGTCCCGGTAGCGCTTTCCCCGAACGTGGTCTTGCTCGCACGCGCGCACGACAAAGCGGGCCGTTCCCCTCGGGGGAACGGCCCGCCAACCTGCTCACGTGAGCAGGTGGTCAGTCCCTGGCCTCCGCCAGCAGCTTCTGGATACGGCTCACGCCCTCGACGAGATCCTCGTCACCGAGCGCGTACGACAGCCGCAGATAACCCGGCGTGCCGAAGGCCTCGCCCGGGACGACCGCGACCTCGGCCTCCTCCAGGATCAGCTCGGCCAGCTCGACGCTGCTCTGCGGGCGCTTGCCGCGGATCTCCTTGCCGAGCAGGGCGTTCACCGACGGGTACGCGTAGAAGGCGCCCTCGGGCTCCGGGCAGACCACGCCGTCGATCTCGTTGAGCATCCGCACGATCGTCTTTCGTCGGCGGTCGAAGGCCTCGCGCATCCTCGCGACGGCGTCCAGGTCACCGGAGACGGCGGCGATGGCGGCCGCCTGGGCCACGTTCGAGACGTTCGACGTCGCGTGGGACTGGAGGTTGGTCGCGGCCTTCACCACGTCCTTCGGACCGATGATCCAGCCGACCCGCCAGCCCGTCATGGCGTAGGTCTTGGCGACGCCGTTGACCACGACGCACTTGTCGCGCAGCTCGGGGAACAGGGCCGGCAGGGAGACCGAGGCGGCCTCGCCGTACACCAGGTGCTCGTAGATCTCGTCCGTCATCACCCACAGACCGTGCTCGACGGCCCAGCGGCCGATCGCCTCGGTCTCGGTCTCGGTGTAGACGGCGCCGGTCGGGTTGGACGGCGACACGAAGAGGACGACCTTCGTCTTCTCCGTGCGGGCCGCCTCGAGCTGCTCCACCGAGACGCGGTAGCCGGTCGTCTCGTCGGCGACGACCTCGACCGGGACACCGCCGGCCAGGCGGATCGACTCCGGGTACGTCGTCCAGTACGGCGCCGGGACGATGACCTCGTCGCCCGGGTCGAGGATCGCGGCGAAGGCCTCGTAGATGGCCTGCTTGCCGCCGTTGGTGACGAGGATCTGCGAGACGTCGGGCTCGTAGCCGGAGTCGCGCAGCGTCTTCGCGGCGATGGCGGCCTTCAGCTCCGGCAGACCGCCGGCCGGGGTGTAGCGGTGGTACTTCGGGTTCTTGCAGGCCTCGATGGCGGCCTCGACGATGTAGTCCGGGGTCGGGAAGTCGGGCTCGCCGGCGCCGAAGCCGATCACCGGACGCCCGGCGGCCTTGAGAGCCTTGGCCTTGGCGTCCACGGCGAGGGTGGCGGACTCGGAGATCGCGCCGACTCGGGCGGAGACCCGGCGCTCGGTGGGAGGGGTTGCAGCGCTCATGAGGCCCATCGTTTCAGACCGGAAACGCGGGCGGCACGCGGGTTTCACGGACTGAACATCGGTTGAACATCCGTCCGGATCGGGCCCGCGGCCTGCGCGATCTTGCGCCGTCGCGCCGCCCGTCCCCCGGCGATCTTTCGCGTATCAAGCCCTCATCGGCCACTTTCTGTTCGACGGCACGCCCAGGACCACGTACACTCTCACCTCGTTGGCCTTCAGCATGCCGCGGTCGCACGGTGCACAGCGAGCAGTCGTCCGGATGCGGTACGTTGGGGGACACACAAAGGGTCGTAGCTCAATTGGTAGAGCACTGGTCTCCAAAACCAGCGGTTGGGGGTTCAAGTCCCTCCGGCCCTGCTACACACTCCTTCGCCAGGATGTGTGCGCATGTACGTACAGCATTGCAACGCCGTGCGGCTCAGACCGGGCGCGGCACGGCCACGACCCGGGATCAGGTGAGGACGAATGGCGGACGCCGTGGGCTCCATCGACACGCCTGACGCCCAGGATGAGGCGCAGGAGAAGAAGAAGGCCCGCAAGGGCGGCAAGCGCGCGAAGAAGGGCCCGCTGAAGCGGCTCGCCCTCTTCTACCGGCAGATCGTTGCGGAGCTCCGCAAGGTTGTCTGGCCGACGCGTAACCAGTTGACGACCTACACCACTGTGGTGATCGTCTTCGTCGTCATCATGATCGGCTTGGTGACCGTGATGGACTATGGGCTCGACAACGCCGCCAAGTACGTCTTCGGCTGAGCCAAGAGCGAAGGGCGCCGTGGTTACCGGCGCCCCTTTTCGCATGTTCCACCCCTATGTATCCAGGAAGAAGCAGCCACCGTGTCTGACCAGAACCTGAACGACGCCATCGAGCAGCTCGGACAGGACGCCGAGTCCATGGAAGACAAGCTCGACATCGTCGAGGGCGCGGACGAGGACCAGGACGAGGTCGAGGCTGCCGACGCCGAGGCGGGCGAGCCGGCCGAGGAAGCCGCGTTGCACGCCGAGGACGAGGAAGAGGCCGCCGAGGAGGAGGCCGAGCCGGTCGACCCGATCGCCGCCCTGCGCGAGGAGCTGCGCACGCTGCCCGGCGAGTGGTACGTCATCCACACCTACGCCGGTTACGAGAACCGCGTGAAGACCAACCTGGAGCAGCGCGCCGTCTCGCTGAACGTCGAGGACTACATCTTCCAGGCCGAGGTGCCGCAGGAAGAGGTCGTCCAGATCAAGAACGGCGACCGCAAGACGATCAAGCAGAACAAGCTGCCGGGTTACGTCCTGGTCCGCATGGACCTGACCAACGAGTCCTGGGGCGTCGTCCGCAACACCCCCGGCGTCACCGGCTTCGTGGGCAACGCCTACGACCCGTACCCGCTGACCCTGGACGAGATCGTCAAGATGCTCGCCCCGGAGGCCGAGGAGAAGGCCGCCCGCGAGGCCGCCGAGGCCGAGGGCAAGCCGGCTCCGGCCCGCAAGGTCGAGGTCCAGGTGCTGGACTTCGAGGTCGGCGACTCGGTCACCGTCACCGACGGCCCGTTCGCCACGCTGCAGGCCACGATCAACGAGATCAACGCCGACTCGAAGAAGGTCAAGGGCCTGGTGGAGATCTTCGGTCGCGAGACCCCGGTCGAGCTGTCCTTCGACCAGATCCAGAAGAACTAAGCGCTGCAGCAGCCTTCGCAGAGGGCCTTCGAACGGCGGTTTCCGCTGGTCGAAGGCCCTTTTCTCGTATCCGGCGGGCCGTGCTGCCGACCGAGCCCCGATAAATGTGTGCTGCACCACAACCATCTGGCGCACCCGCTGGTCTGACTTGATGACCGAAACGCGCGGACAGCGCTCTTCCTGATGTTCTCCAGCTCTTTGTGGCGGTTTGCCCTGGGCTGCGCGCTGCCCGCGTCCGCCTTCGACACCCGCCGAGTCACACACCAAGAAGTGGGGGAACTTCCTCATGCGTGCTCGATCCATCCTGGTCATGGCGGCGGCGTCCGCCTGCGTCCTGCTGCCGGCGACGTCCGCGTCCGCCGGCACCGGTCCGGCCCCGTCGCCCGGCAAGCAGAACTCGACCGCCCGTTCGACCGCCCCGTCCGAGGCCGGCAACCCGCTCAGCGCCAAGGCGCGGGCGGCCGGCGTCTGCTCGGACGCCTACCAGATCGGCGCCACCGCGTACATCAACCGGGGCGGTGCGCACGTGGCCTCGGTGAAGCAGCTCTACTCGCCCAAGTGCCAGGCGAACTACGGCTACCTCTGGGTCTGGCAGAGCTTCCGCGACAAGGTCAAGGACTACGACGTCAGCACCGGCGTCTACAGCTACGCCCGTGACGAGGTCGTGGGGCAGGACTGGTGGAACGCCACCAACAGCCAGGAGTTCTGGTCCTTCCCCGCCGACACGGTCAAGGAGTGCACCTCGGCCATCGGCACGCTGCGCGCCCCCGGCGACCCGTTGCCGGGCCAGGCCGCCACGGCCAAGCGCTGCTGACCTCGCGCTGCCCTTGCCGAGCCCCGGCCGACGCGCGGCGGCCGGGGCCGGTCCTTGTCCGGGCGGTGGGCGGTCAGGTGCCTGAGCTGCCGGTTTTGGCCCTGACGCGTTACCCGTTATCGTTGTGCGGTATGCCTCCATCCGGATGATCCGGAAGCTCACCGCCCAAGGTGGCCAGCGGTACGGATGGCGGCGGAACACCTCTCACTAAGGACCCGGAGAGAGCATGCCTCCCAAGAAGAAGAAGGTCACGGGGCTCATCAAGCTCCAGATCCAGGCCGGTGCCGCCAACCCGGCTCCGCCGGTCGGCCCCGCGCTGGGTCAGCACGGCGTCAACATCATGGAGTTCTGCAAGGCCTACAACGCCGCGACCGAGTCGCAGCGCGGTTGGGTCATCCCGGTGGAGATCACGGTCTACGAGGACCGCTCCTTCACCTTCATCACCAAGACGCCGCCGGCCGCCAAGATGATCCTCAAGGCCGCGGGCGTGGAGAAGGGCTCCGGCGAGCCGCACAAGACCAAGGTCGCCAAGATCACCGAGGCGCAGGTCCGCGAGATCGCCACCACCAAGATGCCCGACCTCAACGCCAACGACCTGGACGCCGCCGCGAAGATCATCGCCGGCACCGCCCGTTCCATGGGCATCACGGTCGAGGGCTGACCTCAACCCCCCAAGCAGAAGTGAGTGGCGGGGCCTGCTCGGCCCGGACCACAACTCCTAAGACACCACAGGAGCAGTAGTGAGCAAGCGCAGCAAGTCTCTCCGCGCTGCGGACGCCAAGGTCGACCGGGACAAGCTCTACGCCCCGCTCGAGGCCGTCCGTCTCGCCAAGGAGACGTCCACGACCAAGTTCGACGGCACCGTCGAGGTCGCCTTCCGTCTGGGTGTCGACCCGCGTAAGGCCGACCAGATGGTCCGTGGCACCGTGAACCTTCCGCACGGCACCGGTAAGACCGCCCGGGTCCTGGTCTTCGCGACCGGTGACCGTGCCGAGGCCGCGCGTGCCGCGGGCGCCGACATCGTCGGTGCCGACGAGCTGATCGACGAGGTCTCGAAGGGCCGCCTGGACTTCGACGCCGTCGTCGCCACCCCGGACCTCATGGGCAAGGTCGGCCGCCTCGGCCGCGTCCTCGGCCCGCGTGGTCTGATGCCGAACCCGAAGACCGGCACCGTGACCCCGGACGTGGCCAAGGCCGTGACCGAGATCAAGGGCGGCAAGATCGAGTTCCGCGTCGACAAGCACTCGAACCTGCACTTCATCATCGGTAAGGCGTCCTTCGACGACACCAAGCTGGTGGAGAACTACGGCGCCGCGCTGGAGGAGATCCTCCGTCTGAAGCCGTCCGCCGCCAAGGGTCGCTACATCAAGAAGGCCGCCATCACCACCACGATGGGCCCCGGCATCCCGGTCGACCCGAACCGCACCCGCAACCTCCTCGTCGAGGAGGACCCGGCCGCGGTCTGAGCAAGCCGCTCACCAGGCTCGACGACGGGCCCCGCACCCCTTCCGGGTGCGGGGCCCGTCCCTGTTCTGCGGCCGTTTGCCGGTCCCCTGGGTTAGCGTGCAGTCACGGGATTCGCACAGGGGGGACGAATGACGAGCACGAGGGCGCGCCGGCCGGCGTTCTGGATCGCGCTGCCGACCGCGCTGACGGCCCTGGCCGCCTGCACCTCCTCCGACCAGCCCGAGGAGGACCGCCCGACGCCCTCCCGCGCCGTGACGGCCGCCCTGCGCACCGTGGAGCGCTCCACCGACCGGGCCGACTCCGCCCGGGTGACGTCCACGACCACCGTGGGCTCGGCGCTGTCCATGACAGCCCACGGCACCCTCGCCTGGGGCGACGGCCTCACCGGCACCCTGACGATCACGTACACGGGCGGCACCACGGCCGAGACGATGCGCCGGCTCGGCACCACGTCGATGGAGGCGCGCTACCTCCCCGACGCCTACTACGCCCGCATGGGCGAGGCCTTCGCCGAGAAGGCCGACGGCAGGCACTGGATCAAGTACGCCTACGACGACCTGAAGAACCTCGCCGGCAGCTCCGGAGCCGATCTCGCCGACCAGATGCGCGGCAACGCCCCGCACACCTCGGTGAAGCTGCTGCTGTCCGCCGCGGATGTGCGCAAGGTCGGCGAGGAGACGGTGAGCGGTGCGCACACCACGCGCTACTCCGGCACCGTGCGGGTGGAGGGCGCCACCCCACAGACCGTCGACATCTGGGTGGACGACCGGGACCTGCTGGTCAAGAAGGTCGAGAAGGGCCGCACGGCCACGGGGGCGCTGACCCAGACCGCGTACTACAGCGACTACGGCGTGAAGACCGCGGTCCGCAAGCCGCCGGAGGGGGACACGGCTGACCTCAAGGACCTGCTGAAGCGAGGGGCACTCGACGGCACGTCGTGAGCACGGCCGGACGGGAGCTGAGCGCCGTAAGGGTCGATTTGCTTGACGGCGACAGCGTCCCGTACTCTCTACAGAAGCCAAAGACCGCTGGTCGTTGCCGTGCGCTCGCGAGAGGGCGCGGTGGCCGAAGGATCCGCTGACAATGCGGACGGCCCGCGCAGGTGACAGTGGAAGAACTCCCGGAGTGTGTACGTCCAAGTGCGCACAACCGGTCGAGTCCGCCCCGAGCGCCTGCGCCGGGGCGTTTCGTTTTCCCCAGTCCTCCTTCGGGTCCGCGCGGTCCGAATCACCCGGAAGGAGGCCGAGGCTCATGGCGAGGCCTGACAAGGTCGATGCCGTTGAGGAGATGCGGGACAAGTTCCGCAACTCCAACGGCGCCGTCATCACCGCGTACACCGGTCTCACCGTGGCGCAGCTCCAGCAGCTGCGTCGTTCACTCGGTGAGAACGCTCATTACCGTGTGGCGAAGAACACCCTGACCAAGATTGCGGCCAACGAGGCCGGGATCACCGCGATCGACGATCTCTTCTCGGGCTCGTCGGCCGTCGCCTTCGTGACCGGTGACCCGGTCGAGGCGGCGAAGGGTCTTCGTGACTTCGCCAAGGACAACCCGAATCTCGTCATCAAGGGCGGTGTCCTTGACGGCAAGGCGCTGTCCGCCGACGAAATCAAGAAGCTTGCGGACCTCGAGTCCCGCGAGGTTCTGCTCGCCAAGCTGGCGGGCGCCCTGAAGGGCAAGCAGACGCAGGCTGCTCAGGTCTTTCAGGCGCTCCCGTCGAAGCTCGTCCGCACCGTGGACGCGCTTCGCGCCAAGCAGGACGAGCAGGGCGGTGCCGAGTAATTCGGCTCGCATCATGACCGCCGCCTGAGGCGGAGGTCGTAGCGGGCCAACGTACGCCCGCCAGACATGTACATCCGGCACCTGCCGAATTAGTGGAAGGAAAGCCATCGTGGCTCTCACCCAGGACGAACTGCTCGCCGAGTTCGAGGGCATGACCCTCATCCAGCTCTCCGAGTTCGTGAAGGCGTTCGAGAAGAAGTTCGACGTCACCGCTGCCGCCGCCGCGGTCGCCGTTGCCGCTCCGGGTGCCCCGGGCGCCCCGGTCGAGGCCGAGCCGGAGAAGGACGAGTTCGACGTCATCCTCACCGGCGCCGGCGACAAGAAGATCCAGGTCATCAAGGTCGTGCGTGAGCTGACCTCGCTGGGTCTGAAGGAGGCCAAGGACCTCGTGGACGGCGCCCCGAAGCCCGTTCTCGAGAAGGTCGCCAAGGACGCCGCGGACAAGGCCAAGGAGTCCCTCGAGGGCGCCGGCGCCTCCGTCGAGGTCAAGTAAGACCTCTCGCGGTCGGCTACGACCGTCGCGTGCTGAACGCAGCCCGCTGAGGCTGTAACGCAGTCGCATCGAGGAGCGATCATCCATTCGGGTGGTCGCTCTTCGGCGTTCCTGGGGGCGCGGCCAGGGTTGCCTTGCGCCCGCTTCGGCGGGGGGTATGGTGATCTTCATCGTGTCTCCGGGCCGTCCTGGGTTCGGGCATGGGGGCCTTGACGAACCGCACGCAGCGCGCAATTCTCAGGACGCGTCGTCACAAGGATCCGAATCCGAGGCATGGATCGGCGACGAAGAGGGCAGTATCAACGTGCATTGAGGGCAGCAGGCATGCCGAGGGCGTTGAGGACAACGAGGGTCGCGAAAAACCCGCACTGGACATCAGTGTGCCAAGTGGCTACACTGACCCTTTGCGCTGCCTGTTAGCTGTCCCCTGCCCGTCACCAGGGGCATGCCCTCGCTTGAGCATCGATGACCGGACCGTCCCTGACCTGGCCATTCTGTGGTTGGAGAAGGAAACCCCTGTCTCTGTGCCCTGGTGAGGGGCCGGTACGCGCGTAGTGAGTCCGAGCCCTCGGAAGGACCCCCTCTTGGCCGCCTCGCGCAATGCCTCGACCGCGAATTTGAACAACGGCGCCAGCACCGCCCCGCTGCGCATCTCCTTTGCAAAGATCAAGGAGCCCCTCGAGGTTCCGAACCTGCTCGCGCTGCAGACCGAGAGCTTTGACTGGCTGCTCGGCAACACCGCCTGGCAGAGTCGGGTCGAGGAGGCTCTGGAGTCCGGTCAGGACGTCCCCACCAAGTCCGGCCTCGAGGAGATCTTCGAGGAGATCTCCCCGATCGAGGACTTCTCCGGGTCGATGTCGCTGACGTTCCGCGACCACCGCTTCGAGCCGCCGAAGAACTCGATCGACGAGTGCAAGGAGCGCGACTTCACCTACGCCGCCCCGCTCTTCGTGACGGCGGAGTTCACCAACAACGAGACCGGTGAGATCAAGTCCCAGACGGTCTTCATGGGCGACTTCCCGCTCATGACCAACAAGGGCACCTTCGTCATCAACGGCACCGAGCGTGTCGTCGTGTCGCAGCTCGTCCGTTCTCCGGGTGTCTACTTCGACTCCACCATCGACAAGACGTCCGACAAGGACATCTTCTCGGCCAAGATCATCCCGTCCCGGGGTGCCTGGCTGGAGATGGAGATCGACAAGCGCGACATGGTCGGTGTCCGTATCGACCGCAAGCGCAAGCAGTCCGTCACCGTCCTGCTCAAGGCGCTCGGCTGGACCACCGAGCAGATCCTCGAGGAGTTCGGCGACTACGAGTCGATGCGCGCCACCCTGGAGAAGGACCACACCCAGGGCCAGGACGACGCGCTGCTCGACATCTACCGCAAGCTGCGTCCGGGCGAGCCCCCCACGCGTGAAGCCGCGCAGACGCTTCTGGAGAACCTGTACTTCAACCCGAAGCGCTACGACCTCGCCAAGGTCGGCCGCTACAAGGTCAACAAGAAGCTGGGTGCGGACGCTCCGCTGGACGCGGGCATCCTGACCGTCGAGGACATCATCTCGTCGATCAAGTACCTGGTGAAGCTGCACGCGGGCGAGACCGAGACGGTCGGCGACAGCGGTCAGAGCATCGTCGTCGAGACCGACGACATCGACCACTTCGGCAACCGTCGTCTGCGCAGCGTCGGCGAGCTCATCCAGAACCAGGTCCGCACCGGTCTGGCTCGTATGGAGCGCGTCGTCCGTGAGCGCATGACGACCCAGGACGTCGAGGCGATCACGCCGCAGACCCTGATCAACATCCGGCCGGTCGTCGCCTCCATCAAGGAGTTCTTCGGCACCAGCCAGCTGTCGCAGTTCATGGACCAGAACAACCCGCTGTCGGGTCTGACGCACAAGCGGCGTCTGTCCGCGCTCGGCCCGGGTGGTCTGTCCCGTGAGCGGGCCGGCTTCGAGGTCCGTGACGTGCACCCGTCTCACTACGGCCGTATGTGCCCCATTGAGACGCCCGAAGGCCCGAACATCGGTCTGATCGGTTCGCTCGCCTCGTACGGCAGGGTCAACGCGTTCGGCTTCGTCGAGACCCCGTACCGCAAGGTGAACGACGGCCAGGTCACCGACGAGGTCGACTACCTGACCGCCGACGAAGAGGACCGCTTCGTCATCGCGCAGGCCAACGCGCCGCTGACGAGCGACCTCCGCTTCGAGGAGGCCCGCGTGCTCGTCCGCCGCCGTGGCGGCGAGGTCGACTACGTCACGGGCGAGGACGTGGACTACATGGACGTCTCGCCGCGCCAGATGGTGTCGGTCGCGACCGCCATGATCCCCTTCCTCGAGCACGACGACGCCAACCGTGCCCTCATGGGCGCGAACATGATGCGCCAGGCCGTTCCGCTCATCAAGGCGGAGGCCCCGCTCGTCGGCACCGGCATGGAGTACCGCTCCGCCGTCGACGCCGGCGACGTCGTCAAGGCCGAGAAGGCCGGTGTGGTCCAGGAGGTCTCCGCGGACTACATCACCACCGCCAACGACGACGGCACGTACATCACGTACCGCCTGGCCAAGTTCGCCCGCTCCAACCAGGGCACCTCGGTCAACCAGAAGGTCATCGTCGCCGAGGGCGACCGGATCATCGAGGGCCAGGTCCTCGCCGACGGTCCGGCCACCCAGCAGGGTGAGATGGCGCTCGGCAAGAACCTGCTGGTCGCGTTCATGCCGTGGGAGGGTCACAACTACGAGGACGCGATCATCCTGTCGCAGCGCCTCGTACAGGACGACGTCCTCTCCTCGATCCACATCGAGGAGCACGAGGTCGACGCCCGTGACACCAAGCTCGGCCCCGAGGAGATCACCCGGGACATCCCGAACGTCTCCGAGGAGGTCCTCGCCGACCTCGACGAGCGCGGCATCATCCGCATCGGTGCCGAGGTCATCGCCGGCGACATCCTCGTCGGCAAGGTGACCCCGAAGGGTGAGACCGAGCTGACCCCCGAGGAGCGCCTGCTGCGCGCGATCTTCGGTGAGAAGGCCCGTGAGGTCCGTGACACCTCGCTGAAGGTGCCGCACGGCGAGACCGGCAAGGTCATCGGCGTCCGCGTCTTCGACCGCGAGGAGGGCGACGAGCTTCCCCCCGGTGTGAACCAGCTGGTGCGCGTGTACGTGGCGCAGAAGCGCAAGATCACCGACGGTGACAAGCTCGCCGGCCGGCACGGCAACAAGGGTGTCATCTCCAAGATCCTGCCGATCGAGGACATGCCGTTCCTGGAGGACGGCACCCCGGTCGACATCATCCTCAACCCGCTGGGTGTGCCGTCCCGAATGAACCCGGGACAGGTCCTGGAGATCCACCTCGGCTGGCTCGCCAGCCAGGGCTGGGACGTCTCCGGCCTCGCGGACGAGTGGGCGCAGCGCCTGCAGGCCATCGAGGCCGACCAGGTCGCCCCGCGCACCAACGTCGCCACCCCGGTCTTCGACGGTGCGCGCGAGGACGAGCTGGCGGGTCTGCTGGAGCACACCATCCCCAACCGCGACGGCGACCGCATGGTCCTCCCGTCCGGCAAGGCGCGGCTGTTCGACGGCCGCAGCGGTGAGCCGTTCCCGGACCCGATCTCGGTCGGTTACATGTACATCCTGAAGCTGCACCACCTGGTCGACGACAAGCTGCACGCCCGTTCGACCGGTCCGTACAGCATGATCACCCAGCAGCCGCTGGGTGGTAAGGCCCAGTTCGGTGGCCAGCGGTTCGGTGAGATGGAGGTGTGGGCGCTGGAGGCTTACGGCGCCGCGTACGCCCTCCAGGAGCTGCTGACCATCAAGTCCGACGACGTCACCGGCCGCGTGAAGGTCTACGAGGCCATCGTCAAGGGCGAGAACATCCCCGAGCCCGGCATCCCCGAGTCCTTCAAGGTGCTCATCAAGGAGATGCAGTCGCTCTGCCTGAACGTGGAGGTGCTGTCCAGCGACGGTATGTCCATCGAGATGCGTGACACCGACGAGGACGTCTTCCGCGCTGCGGAGGAGCTCGGCATCGACCTGTCCCGGCGCGAGCCGAGCAGCGTCGAAGAGGTCTGACGGGAGTCCGGCGGGGCCCTCACCCTTAAGGGCCCCGCCGACCCCCAGGCCCCCGTTTCAGACCACAGACTCACGACCCTGAGAGGGATTGACGCATAGTGCTCGACGTCAACTTCTTCGACGAGCTCCGGATCGGCCTGGCCACCGCTGACGACATCCGTCAGTGGAGCCACGGCGAGGTCAAGAAGCCCGAGACCATCAACTACCGCACCCTCAAGCCCGAGAAGGACGGACTCTTCTGCGAGAAGATCTTCGGTCCGACCCGGGACTGGGAGTGCTACTGCGGCAAGTACAAGCGCGTCCGCTTCAAGGGCATCATCTGCGAGCGCTGTGGCGTCGAGGTCACGCGCGCCAAGGTGCGCCGTGAGCGGATGGGCCACATCGAGCTGGCCGCGCCCGTCACGCACATCTGGTACTTCAAGGGCGTTCCGTCGCGGCTGGGCTACCTGCTCGACCTCGCCCCGAAGGACCTCGAGAAGGTCATCTACTTCGCGGCGTACATGATCACGTACGTCGACGAGGAGCGCCGTACCCGCGACCTGCCCTCCCTGGAGGCGCACGTCTCCGTCGAGCGGCAGCAGATCGAGAACCGCCGGGACGCCGACCTGGAGGCCCGTGCCAAGAAGCTCGAGACCGACCTGGCCGAGCTGGAGGCCGAGGGCGCCAAGGCCGACGTGCGCCGCAAGGTGCGCGAGGGTGCCGAGCGTGAGATGAAGCAGCTGCGTGACCGTGCGCAGCGCGAGATCGACCGCCTGGACGAGGTGTGGACCCGGTTCAAGAACCTCAAGGTCCAGGACCTCGAGGGCGACGAGCTGCTCTACCGCGAGCTGCGTGACCGCTTCGGCACGTACTTCGACGGCTCGATGGGTGCCGCGGCGCTGCAGAAGCGCCTGGAGTCCTTCGACCTCGACGAGGAGGCCGAGAAGCTCCGCGAGATCATCCGTACCGGCAAGGGCCAGAAGAAGACCCGTGCCCTGAAGCGGCTCAAGGTCGTCTCCGCCTTCCTGCAGACCAGCAACAGCCCCAAGGGCATGGTGCTGGACTGCGTGCCGGTCATCCCGCCGGACCTTCGCCCGATGGTGCAGCTGGACGGTGGCCGCTTCGCGACCTCCGACCTGAACGACCTGTACCGCCGTGTGATCAACCGGAACAACCGTCTGAAGAGGCTCCTGGACCTCGGTGCCCCGGAGATCATCGTCAACAACGAGAAGCGCATGCTTCAGGAGGCTGTTGACGCCCTCTTCGACAACGGCCGTCGTGGTCGCCCGGTGACGGGCCCCGGCAACCGTCCGCTGAAGTCCCTCAGCGACATGCTGAAGGGCAAGCAGGGCCGCTTCCGTCAGAACCTGCTCGGTAAGCGTGTGGACTACTCCGCGCGTTCCGTGATCGTCGTCGGTCCGCAGCTCAAGCTGCACCAGTGCGGTCTGCCCAAGGCGATGGCGCTGGAGCTGTTCAAGCCGTTCGTGATGAAGCGGCTCGTGGACCTCAACCACGCGCAGAACATCAAGAGCGCCAAGCGCATGGTCGAGCGCGGCCGCACGGTCGTGTACGACGTCCTCGAAGAGGTCATCGCCGAGCACCCGGTGCTGCTGAACCGTGCTCCCACCCTGCACCGCCTCGGCATCCAGGCCTTCGAGCCGCAGCTGGTCGAGGGCAAGGCCATCCAGATCCACCCGCTCGTGTGCACCGCGTTCAACGCGGACTTCGACGGTGACCAGATGGCCGTGCACCTGCCGCTGTCCGCGGAGGCGCAGGCCGAGGCCCGCATCCTGATGCTGTCCTCGAACAACATCCTCAAGCCCGCCGACGGCCGTCCGGTGACGATGCCGACCCAGGACATGGTCCTCGGTCTGTTCTTCCTCACCACCGACGGCGAGATGCGGAACGTGAAGGGCGAGGAACGCTCCTTCGCGTCCGTGGCCGAGGCGATCATGGCCTTCGACGCGGGCGAGCTCTCGCTCCAGTCGAAGATCGACATCCGCTTCCCGGTCGGCACCATCCCGCCGCGCGGCTGGACCCCGCCGGCGCAGGAGGAGGGCGAGCCGGAGTGGCAGCAGGGTGACTCGTTCCGGCTGCGGACGACCCTGGGCCGCGCGCTCTTCAACGAGCTGCTGCCCGAGGACTACCCGTTCGTCGACTACGAGGTCGGCAAGAAGCAGCTCTCCGAGATCGTCAACGACCTCGCCGAGCGCTACCCGAAGGTCATCGTGGCGGCGACGCTCGACAACCTGAAGGCGGCCGGCTTCTACTGGGCCACCCGTTCCGGCGTCACCGTCGCCATCTCCGACGTCGTCGTTCCCGAGGCGAAGAAGGAGATCGTCCGCGGTTACGAGGCGCAGGACGAGAAGGTCCAGAAGCAGTACGAGCGCGGTCTGATCACCAAGGACGAGCGCACGCAGGAACTCATCGCGATCTGGACCAAGGCGACCAACGAGGTCGCCGAGGCGATGAACGACAACTTCCCGAAGACCAACCCGATCTTCATGATGGTGAACTCGGGTGCACGAGGCAACATGATGCAGATGCGTCAGATCGCCGGTATGCGTGGTCTGGTGTCGAACGCGAAGAACGAGACGATCCCGCGGCCCATCAAGGCCTCGTTCCGTGAGGGTCTGTCCGTGCTGGAGTACTTCATCTCCACGCACGGTGCCCGTAAGGGTCTGGCGGACACCGCTCTGCGTACCGCCGACTCGGGTTACCTCACCCGTCGTCTGGTCGACGTCTCCCAGGACGTCATCATTCGCGAGGAGGACTGCGGCACCGACCGTGGCCTCAAGCTGGCCATCGCCGAGCGCGGCGCCGACGGCGTCCTGCGCAAGGCGGACAACGCCGAGACGTCCGTGTACGCGCGCTGCCTCGCCGAGGACATCGTCGTGGACGGCAAGGTGCTCGCCCCGGCGGGCGTCGACCTCGGTGACGTCCTCATCGACCAGCTCGTCGCCGCGGGCATCGAGACGGTCAAGACCCGCTCGGTGCTGACCTGCGAGTCCGCCGTCGGCACCTGCGCGATGTGCTACGGCCGTTCGCTGGCCACCGGCAAGCTGGTCGACATCGGTGAGGCGGTCGGCATCATCGCCGCCCAGTCCATCGGTGAGCCCGGTACCCAGCTGACGATGCGTACCTTCCACACCGGTGGTGTGGCCGGTGACGACATCACCCAGGGTCTGCCGCGTGTCGTCGAGCTCTTCGAGGCCCGTACCCCGAAGGGTGTCGCCCCGATCTCCGAGGCCTCCGGCCGCGTCCGGATCGAGGAGACCGAGAAGACCAAGAAGATCGTCGTCACCCCGGACGACGGCAGCGACGAGACGGCGTACCCGATCTCGAAGCGCGCGCGACTCCTGGTCAGCGAGGGCGAGCACGTCGAGGTGGGCCAGAAGCTCACCGTGGGTGCCACCAACCCGCACGACGTGCTGCGCATCCTGGGCCAGCGTGCCGTCCAGGTCCACCTGGTCGGCGAGGTCCAGAAGGTCTACAACTCGCAGGGTGTGTCGATCCACGACAAGCACATCGAGATCATCATCCGGCAGATGCTGCGCCGTGTGACGATCATCGAGTCCGGCGACGCCGAGCTGCTGCCCGGCGAGCTGGTCGAGCGCTCGAAGTTCGAGACCGAGAACCGTCGTGTGGTCCAGGAGGGCGGTCACCCGGCCTCCGGTCGTCCGCAGCTCATGGGTATCACCAAGGCCTCGCTGGCCACGGAGTCCTGGCTGTCGGCGGCGTCCTTCCAGGAGACGACGCGAGTCCTCACGGACGCGGCGATCAACGCCAAGTCCGACTCGCTCATCGGCCTCAAGGAGAACGTCATCATCGGTAAGCTCATCCCGGCCGGTACGGGCCTGTCCCGCTACCGCAACATCCGGGTCGAGCCGACCGAGGAGGCCAAGGCCGCGATGTACTCGGCCGTCGGCTACGACGACATCGACTACTCGCCGTTCGGCACCGGCTCCGGCCAGGCCGTTCCGCTGGAGGACTACGACTACGGTCCGTACAACCAGTAGGCGAGCGTCCGATTGACGCACTGAAGGGCGGTCACCTCTCGGGGTGGCCGCCCTTCGGCGTTCGCTCAGGCATCCGGGTCGCGCAGCTTCCACTCCCCGGTGGTGTCGATCCGCAGGACGCAGCGGCCCGGGACCGGGACGCTCAGCCGTGCGCCGCCCCGGCCCTCGGCGAGCAGGCCGGCCGGGCGGAAGGACCGGGTGAGCTGCCGGACGGTGAAATCGGTGTCGCCCCGGTGCTCGAACTCCATCACCTTGGACGCCCCGTGCTTGAGCACGGTCTCCGCACCCCGCCCGCGCAGCCACCCGCCGTCGGCCAGTCGCCGGACCTCGCCGATCGGGCGCAGCGCGAGGCGCCATGGCCCGGTGGCGGTGACCTCCACCAGCAGCGAGTCGGCGTCCTGCGGTGCCACCCCCACCTGCGCGCTCGTCGGGCCCAGCACACCGTCCAGCAGCAGGTGCCGGCGGCCGCCGCGTCCGGAGCGGGTGTGCACGGAGAAGCGCTGCTCCACGTCGGTCTCGAAGACCAGCACCGCGGGCGCGCCCGGAGCGGGCCGGGGCACGGCCAGCTTCATCGTGCCCAGCCCCTGGCTCCAGGCGATGCCGGCGGTGGTGCGGTGGCCGGCGCTCAGCCGGTTCAGGGCCGCCCGGCCGTCGGCCAGGACCGTCGCCACCTGGCCGGGGGCGGCCCGCTTGGCCTGCTCGTAGGCGTCGAGCGCGGTGCGGTAGTCCGCCAGTTCGTCGGCGTCGGCCAGGTCGCCGGGGGAGTAGGGGTGGGCGTGCAGCAGCTCGCCGTACCGGGTGATGGCCCGCTCGGCCGCCGCGGAGGCCTCTGCCGTGACCGCCGGCGTCTTACGGTGCCGCTCGCCTCGGGGGCGGGGCAGCAGGCGGTACGAGACGACCGCCGGCGGCAGCACGAAGGCCAGGTAGAACACCAGGAACATCGCGCCGTCGCCGAGCGGGAGCGCGCCGGCGGTGAGCAGCAGGAACAACAATCCGACGGTGCCGCCGACCCAGCCGTGCAGGAGGGCCTTCGGCCAGCGGCGGGCGTGGCCGTGGCCGGCGCGGACGAGTGCGTCGGTGTGGTGCGTGCGGTTCATGGTGCCCCCCTTCGGCCGTGTTGCCGGATCGCTCAGCGGCGGAGCGCGCGGTGGACACGGAGCAGGGCCCTGGTGCCCACGGCGAGCAGCGCGGGCACATCGGCGGTGGGGACGCGTCGGGCCAGGGCGAGCACGTCCAGGGCGATCGCGTAGTCGTCGAGGACATGCCGCGGGACGGTGGTGTCGTCGGCGCGCGGGCCGTACGCGGCCAGGCAGTCGTCGTACTCGATGATGGCGAGGCGGACGTCGACGTCGAGTGTGTCGAGCCGGCTGCTCAGGGTGTTCGGGTCCGGTGTCATGGCGATTCCCCCGTCGCTCGTTCCTTCGAACCGTTGTGCAGGTACCAGAGTGCGGGATCGCGGTCCGGGCAGACAGGTGTCTGGGTCGGCTGTTTTGGGGGGATCGAACCTGCCGGAGCACGGCAGGGAGAGCTGCTGGTGGCGGATGTCCCCGGTGTCTCCGGGTTTTCTCCGGGGAGACCCCGATGCCTGGAATGCCGGTTCGGCGCATGATGGAGGGACTCCGACATGTACGGGGGTGGTGCTCCATGACGCACCCGTCGTGGCAGCCGTGGCAGCCCTGGCAGGGGCACGGCGGCGCGCCGCAACCGTGGACCGGCCCCGCTGCTCCGGCGATGCTCGCCTCGCACGCCGACCGTGAGCGGGCCGTGGACGTGCTCAGGGCGGGGTACGGGGAGGGGCGGCTGGAGCAGTCCGAGCTCGAGAAGCGGGTCGCGCGGGCCTACTCGGCCCGTACGGTGGGCGAGCTGGCCCTGCTCGTCGCCGACCTGCCCCAGGGGCCGGTGCCGCAGCCGGCGCCCGTCACGCCCGTGCCGCGGACCTTCCTGCCGGTGTCGCGGCCGCAGACCAACGGCAAGGCGGTGGGCTCCGCCGTCTGCGGTGTGCTGTGCCTGGTGAGCTTCGGGCTGACCGGCATTCCGGCCGTGGTGCTCGGGCACGCGGCGCGTTCCGAGATACGGCGCACGGGGGAGAGCGGTGACGCGCTCGCCCTGACCGGGCTGGTGCTCGGGTGGCTGTCGAACGCCGCCTGGGCGGCCCTGGTGACGCTGATGATCGTGGCCGCCGCTCTGTCCGCCTGAAGAGGGAAGGAAGCCGCCTGGCATGCCCGTATCGGCGATTCGAAGATCAAACCTGTCGCGCGGTCTTGACATTGGCCGTATAGGGATGCGGGCAGGGCCCATTTGTTTTGACCGCAGCGAATGAGGTAGGTACGCTCAGACCTTGTGCCTGGGGTGTGCCCTGGCTCGCGTGCGTGCCTTCAAACCGCATGGCGGGCTGTGAGCGGCCACCGTAATCTGTGCTCTTTTCGCCTCGCGGCGGGAATCCGCCGGATTCGACACACCCGACCGCGTGGGTCGGCGACGTTCCAGGTTAGCTGTACCCATCGGCACACAGAAACCGGAGAAGTAGTGCCTACGATCCAGCAGCTGGTCCGCAAGGGCCGGCAGGACAAGGTCGAGAAGAACAAGACGCCCGCACTCGAGGGTTCCCCTCAGCGTCGCGGCGTCTGCACGCGTGTGTTCACGACCACCCCGAAGAAGCCGAACTCGGCCCTGCGTAAGGTCGCGCGTGTGCGTCTGACCAGCGGGATCGAGGTCACCGCTTACATTCCGGGTGAGGGACACAACCTGCAGGAGCACTCCATCGTGCTCGTGCGCGGCGGCCGTGTGAAGGACCTGCCGGGTGTTCGCTACAAGATCATCCGTGGCTCCCTCGACACCCAGGGTGTCAAGAACCGCAAGCAGGCCCGTTCCCGCTACGGCGCCAAGAAGGAGAAGTAAGAATGCCTCGTAAGGGCCCCGCCCCGAAGCGCCCGGTCATCATCGACCCGGTCTACGGTTCTCCTCTGGTCACGTCGCTCATCAACAAGGTGCTGCTGAACGGCAAGCGCTCCACCGCCGAGCGCATCGTCTACGGCGCCATGGAGGGCCTGCGCGAGAAGACCGGCAACGACCCGGTCATCACGCTCAAGCGCGCTCTCGAGAACATCAAGCCGACCCTCGAGGTCAAGTCCCGCCGTGTCGGTGGCGCCACCTACCAGGTCCCGGTCGAGGTCAAGCCCGGCCGTGCCAACACCCTGGCGCTGCGCTGGCTGGTCGGTTACTCCCGCGCCCGTCGCGAGAAGACCATGACCGAGCGTCTGCTCAACGAGCTCCTCGACGCGTCCAACGGCCTCGGCGCCGCTGTGAAGAAGCGCGAGGACACGCACAAGATGGCCGAGTCCAACAAGGCCTTCGCGCACTACCGCTGGTAGTCGCTACCCACATCGAGACCGAGAGAAGACTGAAGCCTTATGGCTACCACTTCACTTGACCTGGCCAAGGTCCGCAATATCGGGATCATGGCCCACATCGACGCGGGCAAGACGACCACCACCGAGCGGATCCTGTTCTACACCGGTGTGTCCTACAAGATCGGTGAGGTCCACGACGGCGCTGCCACCATGGACTGGATGGAGCAGGAGCAGGAGCGTGGCATCACGATCACCTCTGCTGCCACCACCTGTCACTGGCCGCTGGAAGACGTCGACCACACCATCAACATCATCGACACCCCGGGCCACGTCGACTTCACCGTCGAGGTGGAGCGCTCCCTGCGCGTGCTCGACGGTGCCGTGACGGTGTTCGACGGCGTCGCCGGCGTTGAGCCGCAGTCCGAGACGGTGTGGCGTCAGGCGGACCGCTACCGCGTTCCGCGTATCTGCTTCGTCAACAAGCTGGACCGTACCGGCGCGGAGTTCCACCGCTGCGTCGACATGATCAGCGACCGTCTGGGTGCCCAGCCGCTCGTCATGCAGCTCCCGATCGGTGCCGAGGCCGACTTCAAGGGCGTCGTGGACCTGGTCCGCATGAAGGCGCTCGTGTGGTCCGCCGAGGCGACCAAGGGCGAGATGTACGACACCGTCGACATCCCGGCCACGCACACCGAGGCGGCCGAGGAGTGGCGCGGCAAGCTGCTCGAGGCCGTCGCGGAGAACGACGAGGAGATCATGGAGCTGTACCTGGAGGGCGAGGAGCCCTCCGAGGAGCAGCTCTACGCGGCCATCCGCCGCATCACGATCGCCTCCGGCAAGTCCAGCGACACCACGGTCACCCCGGTGTTCTGCGGTACCGCGTTCAAGAACAAGGGCGTGCAGCCCCTGCTCGACGCGGTGGTGCGCTACCTGCCCTCGCCGCTCGACATCGAGGCCATCGAGGGCCACGACGTCAAGGACCCCGAGGTCGTCGTCAAGCGCAAGCCCTCCGACGAGGAGCCGCTGTCGGCGCTGGCGTTCAAGATCATGAGCGACCCGCACCTCGGCAAGCTCACCTTCGTCCGCGTGTACTCCGGCCGCCTGGAGTCCGGCACCCAGGTGCTGAACTCCGTCAAGGGCAAGAAGGAGCGCATCGGCAAGATCTACCGCATGCACGCGAACAAGCGTGAGGAGATCCAGTCGGTGGGCGCCGGCGACATCATCGCCGTCATGGGTCTGAAGCAGACCACGACCGGTGAGACGCTGGCCGACGACAAGAACCCGGTGATCCTGGAGTCCATGGACTTCCCGGCGCCGGTCATCCAGGTCGCCATCGAGCCCAAGTCGAAGGGCGACCAGGAGAAGCTCGGCGTCGCGATCCAGCGCCTGGCCGAGGAGGACCCGTCCTTCCAGGTCCACTCGGACGAGGAGACCGGCCAGACCATCATCGGCGGTATGGGTGAGCTGCACCTCGAGGTGCTGGTCGACCGTATGCGCCGTGAGTTCAAGGTCGAGGCCAACGTCGGCAAGCCGCAGGTCGCGTACCGCGAGACGATCCGCAAGGCCGTCGAGCGCGTCGACTTCACGCACAAGAAGCAGACCGGTGGTACCGGCCAGTTCGCCAAGGTGCAGATCGCGATCGAGCCCCTCGAGAGCGGCGACACCTCGTACGAGTTCGTGAACAAGGTGACCGGTGGTCGTATCCCGAAGGAGTACATCCCTTCGGTCGACGCCGGTGCGCAGGAGGCCATGCAGTTCGGCATCCTCGCCGGTTACGAGATGACCGGTGTCCGCGTCACGCTGCTCGACGGTGCGTACCACGAGGTCGACTCCTCCGAGCTCGCGTTCAAGATCGCCGGTTCGCAGGCCTTCAAGGAGGCCGCGCGCAAGGCCAGCCCCGTTCTCCTTGAGCCGATGATGGCCGTCGAGGTCACCACGCCCGAGGACTACATGGGCGAGGTCATCGGCGACATCAACTCCCGCCGTGGCCAGATCCAGGCCATGGAGGAGCGGGCGGGTGCCCGCGTCGTGAAGGGCCTCGTGCCTCTCTCGGAGATGTTCGGTTACGTCGGCGACCTGCGCAGCAAGACGTCCGGCCGCGCCAGCTACTCCATGCAGTTCGACTCCTACGCCGAGGTTCCGCGGAACGTCGCCGAGGAGATCATCGCGAAGGCCAAGGGCGAGTAACGCACCGCGTTCACACGCTTTAGGCTTGACTCCGGAGCCGCCCGGGGTATTCACCCGCGTTCGTGGGGGAATGCCCCCGGCCCCGGGCTTTCCAGCAAAGATCACCTGGCGCCGATGAAGCAAGGCGTTCAGAACCACTCCACAGGAGGACCCCGTGGCGAAGGCGAAGTTCGAGCGGACTAAGCCCCACGTCAACATCGGCACCATCGGTCACATCGACCACGGTAAGACGACCCTTACGGCCGCCATTACCAAGGTGCTGCACGACAAGTACCCGGACCTGAACGAGGCCTCGGCCTTCGACCAGATCGACAAGGCTCCTGAGGAGCGCCAGCGCGGTATCACCATCTCCATCGCGCACGTCGAGTACCAGACCGAGGCGCGTCACTACGCCCACGTCGACTGCCCGGGTCACGCGGACTACATCAAGAACATGATCACCGGTGCTGCCCAGATGGACGGCGCCATCCTCGTGGTCGCCGCCACCGACGGCCCGATGCCGCAGACCAAGGAGCACGTGCTCCTGGCCCGCCAGGTCGGCGTTCCGTACATCGTCGTCGCCCTGAACAAGGCCGACATGGTGGACGACGAGGAGATCCTGGAGCTCGTCGAGCTCGAGGTGCGTGAGCTCCTCTCCGAGTACGAGTTCCCGGGCGACGACGTTCCGGTCGTCAAGGTCTCGGCGCTCAAGGCGCTCGAGGGCGACAAGGAGTGGGGCGACTCCGTCCTCGAGCTCATGAACGCCGTCGACTCCGCCATCCCGGAGCCGGAGCGTGACGTCGACAAGCCGTTCCTGATGCCGATCGAGGACGTCTTCACGATCACCGGTCGTGGTACGGTCGTCACCGGCCGTATCGAGCGTGGTGTCCTGAAGGTCAACGAGACCGTGGACATCATCGGTATCAAGCAGGAGAAGACCTCCACCACGGTCACCGGCATCGAGATGTTCCGCAAGCTGCTCGACGAGGGCCAGGCCGGTGAGAACGTCGGTCTGCTGCTCCGCGGCATCAAGCGCGAGGACGTCGAGCGCGGCCAGGTCATCATCAAGCCGGGCTCGGTCACCCCGCACACCGAGTTCGAGGCGCAGGCCTACATCCTCTCCAAGGACGAGGGTGGCCGCCACACGCCGTTCTTCAACAACTACCGTCCGCAGTTCTACTTCCGTACGACGGACGTGACCGGCGTGGTGACCCTCCCCGAGGGCACCGAGATGGTCATGCCGGGTGACAACACCGAGATGAAGGTGGAGCTCATCCAGCCCGTCGCCATGGAGGAGGGCCTGAAGTTCGCCATCCGTGAGGGTGGCCGGACCGTGGGCGCCGGCCAGGTCACCAAGATCAACAAGTGAGCTTGTTGACCTGACCTGGTAGCTCCAGCGCGAGCTCCTGAAGGGGCCCGTACGACTTCGGTCGTGCGGGCCCCTTTGCTTTTCCGGCGGGTGGGGCGCGTCAGGTGTCGGCGCCGTCCTCGACGAGGCAGAAGTCGGCGTGACTGAGGCCGTAGAAGTCGTTCGGGGGACTGCTGCTCGTGTTGAGCGGTGCGTGGAGGTCCTGGTCCGCCTGGATGCCCGTGGGCCGGTAGTCGTAGAGGTTGGCGTTCGGGCCGCCCTTGACGATGACGCCGATGGCGGCGAAGTCGTCGGAGATGTCGAAGTCGAAGGTGTTGTCGGCGCCGACGTTCGAGATGGTGACCTCGTCGTCGTCCCCGTACGACCCCGCACTCACCGGTTCGACCTTGACCGTCCGGTCGCAGTCGAAGGGCGTGATGGAGGCGGGCAGGGTGGTGAAGGTCGGGTTGCCCGGCACCTCCACCGGCTGCTCGCCGGAGGCGCTGGGAGGTCCAGGCTGCGCCGACGCGGGGCCCGCCCCGAGGGTGACCGCCAGCGCCGTGGCCAGGCCGAGGCCGGTGCAGCGGGCTGCCCATCTCGCTGTTGTCGACCCCGTAGTTGCTCGAGTGGTTACTCGCACGAAGAGTGCTCCTTCTGTTCCGGGTGTTGGGTATCGCCCGTCGGCCGGCGGGCAGTCTGATCAATTGCACAATCAGACCGGTGGCACTCTCCGGGGCTTCCTCCGTCTAGGCCGTCCGGGTTCCGGAGCACCAGAAAGGCGGAGCGTCGATGTGACAGTTAGTCATGTAAGTAGGACATGAATGCAAAATGGTTGATATAACCCTTGCGTGGGGCGCGAGGTCACAGGGAGAACCATGCGGCAGTCCACCAGCACGGTGCCGGAGCAGGCGGTGCCCCTCACACCGCAACGGACCCTCACACGCAGCGGCCCCGCCGACAGGTGGCACGCCCCGGTCGCGATCTGTGTCGACGCCGCGGCCATGGTCCTGCCGACGGCGGTGGCCCTCTCCTCGATCGGCGTGGCCCGGCCCGTGCACCAGGCGGTGGTCGTCACCGTCATCTGGGTCCTCGTGGGCCTCGCCGCCGGCCGCTACGCGCCCTGGACCTGGGACGAGGGCGCCCCCGTCGGACCGCTCGTGCGGGACTGGCTGGTGCTGCTCGGCGCGCTGGCCGTGCTGCGTGCCGTATCCGGGCTGGGCGAGGCCTCCCCGGCGGTGCTCGCCGCGCTGTGTCCGGCGTTGGCGGTCACCGTGGTCTGCCACAAGGCGATCCACCGCCACGTCCTGGCCGCACGCCGACGCGCCCGAAGCCTTCGACGCGTCCTCGTCATCGGTGAGGCCGCGGCCGTGGACGCCGTCGTCGGACAGTTGGCCGAGCGCACCGACCACGGGTACGTGGTGGTCGGGGCCTGTGTGCTGGGTGAGGGCGAAGTGCTGTCCGGGGTGCCGGTGTCGGCACGGCTGCCGGCCGGCGCCCCGACCGCCTCGGACGAGGGGGCCGCACCCGTGGCGGACGCGGCCGACGTGCTCGGTGCCGACCTGGTCTTCGTCGCCACCGGCAGGCACATGTCCGGGGACCGGCTACGGCGGTTGTCCTGGGCCCTGCACGACCGGGGCCGCCGGCTGATGGTGCTGCCCGGTGTCGTCGAGGTGGCCCGGCGCAGGGTCCGGATCACCTCGGCGGCCGGTCTCACCCTGCTGGACATCTCACCGCCGGCGCGCCGAGGCCTGCCGGCGCTGCTGAAGGCCGCCACGGACCGGGCCGGCTCGCTCGTCCTGCTCCTGGCGCTGGCCCCGCTGTTCGCACTGCTGGCGTCGGCCGTGCGGATGAGTTCGCCGGGGCCGGTCATCTACCGCCAGGACCGCGTCGGCCGGAACGGGACACGTTTCCCCATGTGGAAGTTCCGGACCATAATCGCGGACGCGGACCGGTTGAAAGGCGAGCTGGCGGCGGTCAACGAACACGACGGCCATATGTTCAAGCTGCGCCGGGATCCGCGGGTCACACCCGTCGGGCGCTTTCTGCGGCGCTATTCGCTGGACGAGCTGCCCCAGTTGGTCAACGTCCTCCTCGGACACATGTCGTTGGTGGGCCCCCGCCCGCCGCTGCCCGAGGAAGTCGCCCGCTATGACCAGGTGGAGCTGCGCCGGCTCAGCGTCAAACCCGGACTCACGGGGCTGTGGCAGGTCAGCGGCAGGTCCGACCTGTCCTGGCACGAGACCGTCTCGCTCGATCTGCGGTACGTCGACAACTGGTCGTGGGCCTGGGACCTGACGGTCATGGCCCGCACGGTGCGCGCCGTGCTGGACGGGCGCGGGGCCTACTGAGACTTCCCGGCACCGCTCAGCCATGCCGCGTAGGTGGACGCGATCCCCTCTCGCAAGGGGATCCTGGGCTTCCAGCCGAGTGCGGTCATGCGGGAGACGTCCAGGAGTTTGCGCGGCGTACCGTCGGGCTTCGTCGCGTCGAAGGTGATCCGGCCCCGGTAGCCGACGATCTCTCCGACCTGCCGCGCCAGTTGACGGATCGTGAGGTCTTCCCCGCATCCGACGTTGACGGGCATGTCGTCGTCGTAACGGCGCAGCAGTGTCACGCACGCCTCGGCGAGGTCGTCGACATGCAGGAACTCGCGGCGGGGCGCGCCGCTTCCCCACAGGACCACCTCGTCGAGCCCGTCCCGCTTCGCTTCGTGGAATCGGCGGATGAGGGCCGGCAGGACGTGTGAGGACTCCAGGTCGAAGTTGTCGCCGGGGCCGTAGATGTTGGTCGGCATCGCGCAGATGTATGAGGTGCCGTACTGCCGCCGATAGGACCGCACCTGGACGATGCCCGCGATCTTGGCGAGTGCGTACGGCTCGTTGGTCGGCTCCAGGGGCCCCGTGAGCAGGGCTTCTTCCCGGATCGGCTGCGGCGCGAGCCTGGGGTAGATGCAGGAGGAGCCCAGAAACAGCAGGCGGCGTACCCCGGCGGCGTGCGCTGCCGAGATCACGCTGAGCTGGATTCGCAGGTTGTCCTCGATGAACGGCACCGGGTGGCTGCTGTTGGCCATGATGCCGCCGACCCTGGCGGCGGCCAGGACGACGGCGTCCGGCCGGGTCTCCCGGAGAACGGCGGCGGTGGCGCCGGCGTCGCGAAGGTCCAGTTCGGACCGGGTCAGGCCGAGGGGCTCGTGTCCGTGTGACATCAGGCACCGGGTCACGGCGGCACCGACGAGCCCTCGGTGGCCGGCGACGTACACGCGGGCGGGCGTGGCGAGCAGATCTTCCATGGGGCTGAGTCTGTCAGCAACACGCCCGTACGTTCTCATATGCATCGAAACCGCATTGAAATCTGCATAAATAGACATATCATCAAATTGGAAGGTTCACGTCATGGCAGAGGCCGCAGCGCCGCCCGACACGAGTCCCGGCACAGGTGTGGAGCGTTCCCTGCGGGGTTTCACGGGGGCGGGCTACGACAAGGGGCGCCCCCTGCTCGTCCAGGCTGTCTGGTTCGCCGTCCTCCATCTCGTCTTCGTCCGTTGGTGGTTCCCCGCCCGCTGGCGGCCGGCCGTACTGCGGGCCTTCGGGGCGCGGATCGGGCAGCGGGTGCTGATCCGGCACGGTGTCCGCGTGCACTGGCCGTGGCGGTTGCACATCGGTGACGACGTATGGATCGGCGAGGGTGCCTGGCTGCTGAACCTTGAGCAGATCTTGATCGGCAGCAATGTGTGCGTCTCCCAGGACGCCCTGCTCTGCACGGGAAGCCACCAACGCGGCAGCCCCACCTTCGAGTTCGACAACGCGCCGATCCGTCTGGAGCCCGGAGCCTGGGTCGCGGCGCGGGCCGTCGTACTGCGCGGAGTGACTGTCGGCCGTGGCGCCGTGGTGGGCGCGTCGGCGATCGCCCGCCGTGACGTCGCTGCGGGCGAGGTCATCACCACCGCAGTCACCACCGCAGTCGCCACCGGAGTCGCGACCGAAGACGCCACTGGATTCGCGACCGGAGGCCCGTCATGAGGGTCGTCCACGTCGTGACGCTCGTCAGCGACGACGGAGCGTACGGCGGTCCGACGAGCGTGGCCGCCGGACAGCTCGAGGAGTGCGCCGCGCGAGGCCATGAGGTCAGGCTCGTCGCCCTGTGGCGGGGAAGATCCCCGGCACCGGCCCACATCGGCTCGGTGCCGCTGTGGACGCGTCCGGCGCGCGCCATGCTGCCGGGGCGCTTCACCGGTCTGATGCACCCGCTGCTGGTCTCGGACCTGTGGCGCTCGATCGGACGGGCCGATGTGGTCCACGTCCACGCGGGGCGTGACCTCGTCTCCCTCACCGCGCTCGCCGTCGCCGCACTGCGCGGCAAGAGGTTCGTCGCGCAGACGCACGGCATGGTGCAGCCCCGGCGCTCGGCCGTCGTCAGGCTCTTCGACCGCGTGTACGTGCCTCTCCTGCGCCGGACCCGAGGCTGCCTGGTCCTCACCGAGCGGGAGCGCCGGGCCGTGGCCGAGGTCATCGGCGCCGGCGGTCCGCCGCTGCTGACCCTGCCCAACGGGGTGCGGCCCGGGCGCAGCCACGGGGCGGAGCACCGGCGGCGCGACCGGCAGGTGCTCTTCCTCGCCAGGCTGCACCCGCGCAAGCGCCCGGAGGCGTTCGTCGAGATGGCCGCACTGGTGCACCGGGAGATGCCCGACGTCCGGTTCACCCTCCATGGGGCGGACGAGGGATCGCTGCCGGCGGTGCGCCGGCTGATCGCCACCCATGGGCTGGAGGGCGTCGTCACCTACGGCGGGGCGCTGGGGCACGCGGACGCGGTGAGGGCATGCGCGAGGGCTGCGGCCTACGTGCTGCCCAGCGTGGACGAACCGTTCCCGATGACTGTGATCGAGGCTCTCGCGGCGGGCACCCCCGTGGTGTGTACCGACACCTGCGGCATGGCGGACGAACTGGCTCGCCGGGAGGCGGCGGTGGTCACCGACGGCAGTCCCCGGGAGATGGCCGAGGCGGTGTGCGCTCTGCTGGCCGACGACGACAAGCGCGGCGCTCTCGTGGAGGCGGGACATCGCGCCGTCGCGGAGGCCTTCTCCGTCCATGCGGTGACGGACCGGCTGGAGGAGATCTATCGGGACATGTGCCTCGCTCCCTGTCCCGTTCACACATGAGGCCGGGCAATGGACTTCTCCAGCACGCTGCGGCAGCTCTCGAAGGCGCAGAAACCTGCCCGGGGGGTCTCCGTCTACGCGCGGTTCGTCAACCGGCCGGCCGGCCGGCTGCTCGCGGCCGCGGCGTACCGTATCGGGCTCTCGCCCAACCAAGTGACGGCCGTCAGTGCGCTGATCACCTTCGTGGCCGTTGTCGCGACCGCTCTGCATCCGCCTTCCCGTGCGCTGGGCCAGTGGGTCTGCCTTGCCCTGCTCCTCGGCTTCGCACTCGATTCCGCTGACGGTCAACTGGCCCGGCTGCACCGGTCGGCCAGCCTTTCCGGGGAGTGGCTGGACCATGTGGTCGACTGCGCGAAACAACTGGGCATCCACGCGGCGGTGCTGATTTCCTTCTACCGCTTCTTCGACCTGCCGCGTCCTGCGCTGCTGCTGCCCATCACCTTCCAGTTCGCCGCTGTACTGCTGTTCTTCGGAGGGATCCTGACAGAACAGCTGACAAGGCGAGGCGGGCAAGCGCCGTCCGGACCGGCGTCCCCGCCTTCCGCTGTCCGTGGCATGGCTCTGCTGCCCGTGGATTACGGCCTGCTGTGCCTGAGCTTTCTGTTCCTGGGCAGCCAGGAGCTTTTCCTCGCGCTGTACACCGCCCTGCTCGTCGCCCATGTGGTCCTGCTGCCGGCCTTCTTTGCCAAGTGGCTCCGGCAGCTCGCCCGAAGAAACGATCTCGAGGAGTACGTGTGACCAGCAAGACGGCTCTCATCACCGGTATCACAGGCCAGGACGGCTCGTATCTCGCGGAGCTGCTTCTGGAAAAGGGCTACCGGGTGCACGGAGTCATCCGCCGCGCCTCCACCTTCAACACCCAGCGCATCGACCATCTCTACCGAGATCCGCACGACCCGGGTGCCCGCCTCTTCCTGCATTACGGCGACCTCACCGACGGGAGCAGACTGGCGAGTCTGCTGGAGCAGGTGCAGCCCGACGAGGTGTACCACCTTGCGGCCCAATCCCATGTCCGGGTGTCGTTCGACGAACCCGAATTCACCGGGGACACCACCGGACTGGGTACGACGCGGCTGTTGGAAGCCATCAGGAGCACGAGACTTCCCTGCCGCTTCTACCAGGCTTCCAGCTCGGAGATGTTCGGCGCCGCACCACCGCCCCAGAACGAACTCACTCCGTTCCAGCCGCGCTCACCGTACGGCGCGGCCAAGGTGTACGCGTACTGGATCACCCGTAATTACCGGGAGGCGTACGGGCTTTACGCGGTCAACGGCATTCTGTTCAATCACGAGTCGCCGCGCCGCGGTCCCACGTTCGTGACCCGCAAGGTGGCCGCGGCCGCCGCCCGGATCAAGGCCGGCCTGCAGGACGTGGTGCACCTCGGCAACCTCGA
Organism: Streptomyces sp. UG1; assembly: GCF_049974585.1. NCBI lineage: Bacteria > Bacillati > Actinomycetota > Actinomycetes > Kitasatosporales > Streptomycetaceae > Streptomyces > Streptomyces sp. UG1. Next base: position 108,607 of record NZ_JBNGGG010000005.1, read on the forward strand.
GGCCCGTCGGGACTGGGGCTACGCCGCCGAGTACGTCGAGGCGATGTGGCTGATGCTGCAGCAGGATGATCCGGACGACTATGTCGTCGCCACGGGCACCAGCTACAGCGTGCGCGACTTCGTCGAGCACTGCTTCACTCATGTGGGCCTCGACTGGCGCGACCACGTGCGCTTCGACGAGCGCTACCTGCGCCCGACGGAGGTCGACCACCTCGTCGGTGACGCCTCCAGGGCCGAGCGTGTCCTCGGATGGCGTCCCACGGTGCGCACCCCGGAACTGGCCCGTCTGATGGTCGATGCCGAGATGGGCGCCGCAGCGCACATCGGCGGGCCCGCGGACCCGGCCACGCTCTCCACCGCTCCCAGCCTGGCCCTGCGCTGACCTCTCACCGCACGCCGGGGCCCGGGCCCGACAGGCTGCACGCCTCTGTCGTCGGGAGGGCCAGCGCCTCGGACACCACCGCGGTGATACGGGCCAGCCCGGCCTGCGGGCTCAGCCGCTGACGGACGTACGCGGGCCCCCGGGCACCGAGCGCGGTCGACCGCTCGGGGTCCCGGATCAGCTCCTCCACGGCGTTGTGCAGCGCCTCGGGGTCTTCGGGGCGTACCACGAGCCCCGCTCCGGAGCGACGCACTTCCTGCGCCGTGCCGCCCTGCGCGGCCACCGAGGCCACCACCGGGCGCCCGCTCGCGAAGTAGGAGGTCAGCTTGGACGGCAGGCTCATGTCCACCACGGACGCCCGTTGGGTGACGACGAGAACATCCGCGGCGGCCAGTACATCCGGGAAGTCCGAGCCGGCCACGGGCGAGAGCAGGTCCACGTTCGGCAGGACCGCGGCGAGACGCTGAAGGTGTGCCCTCCGGCTGCCGTCCCCCATGAGCACGACCCGCATGCGGGGCGTCGCACGGGCCGCGATCCGAGCGGTGTCGACCAGTACCTCCAGCCCCTGCTTCAGCCCCATGTTCCCGGAGTGCAGTACGACGAACTCCTCCTCGCGCCAGCCGAGTCGTGCCCGTACCGCGCGGCGGTCGCCGGTCGGGGGCGCCACATGGGTCCAGTTGGGCACGACCCTGACTCGTGGTCCCGGCACGCCCATCGCGGTGACGTGGTCCACGAACGACTCATGGACCACGCCGATCAGGGCGGCCCCGCGCAGGACCTTCGCCTCGACCCCGGCCACGCAGGACGCCACGTGACCACCGCCGCGGATACCGCTCTGCGCCGCCGCCGCACCCATGAGGTCCTGCACCATGACCACGTGCGGCGCCCCGTGCCGACAGGCGATCCGGCTGCCGATGAGACCCCCTGCGAGTGCCGGCATCTGACTGATCACCAGGTCGGGCCGTCCGGCGGGCGGTGCGAGCGATCCATGCGCGAAAAAGCTGACCTCGTAGAGCGCTCTGAGGAGTGCCGTCTGGTGTGACGGAACGAAGTGACGGCGACGGTGGATCCGTACTCCTGCGCGGGTCTCGACCGTCCGCCAGCGGCCGCGATAGTCGTCGTGCACTCGCCACGCCGGATAGTGGGGCATGCCGGCGAGGACCGCCACCTCCGCTCCGCAGGCCGCCAGATGCTCGGCCGTCTGTGTCGAGTAGGGCGCGATTCCGGCGTGCTCCGGCGCGTAGTTGACGGAGACCAGGAGTACGCGGCGACCGGTGAGCGACTCATCCACCTGCTGCACGATACGGCGCGGACAGCGCATGTCATTCGACGAGACACACTCTCCATCCCGACCGATATGCACTATTCATTCGCTATAAATAATTTGATGAAGATTCATGCGCTATGCGGTTGGGCAGGTGTTCTCGTCGGCTTGCTGCCGGGACTGATCCTGCAGGCCCGCGATGCGCATTTCGGGGCGGCGCTCGCCGTGCAGTGCATCGTCGTGGCGCACACCGGGGGAGCGCTTGCCCGGGTGCTCACCGGCACGTCGGTGCGTCTCGTCGCCTTCGGATTCTGGGTCTTCGCCTATGTGTGGCTCGGACTGGCACCGCTCGCCATGCTCGCCACCGACACGTACCCGCTCGAATACCGCACCGGCGAGACGACCGCCTTCCTGGCCGCCACACTGACCGAACTCGGGCTCCTCGCCCACAGCGCGGGAGCGGCACTGGCCGCCGGACGCAAGGGCGCGAGATCGGTCGTGCTCGAACCGCTGCTGTCCCGCAGGCTCGCGCCGCTGCCCGTGTTCCTGCTGTGCGGCCTGGCGCTGGTGCTCGCGGTCGTGCTGATCCCCGGGCAGGAAGGAGGGCTGCGCGCGTTCTTCACCAGCAGACAGGCGATGTGGCGCTCCGGGTCGGGTGCCGACACGGACCCCCTGCACGCGCTGCGCGTCTGGGGCCTCGCCGTCCCCGCCTTCTGGGCCATGGTGGCCCTGGTCCACGTGCACCGCCCGACCGCGGGACGGCTGCCGCGCGCGATGCGCCGACTGCTGCTCCCGGCCCTCCTCGCGCTCAACGTGATCGTCAACAATCCGATCAGCAAGCCGCGTTTCTGGGCCGGAACCGTCCTGCTGGTCCTGCTTTTCTCATGGCGCCGGTTCAGCACCCCGCAGGCCTTTCGCATCGCCGCCGCGGCCATTACGGCCGTCGTGCTGTTCGCTTTCCCCTACAGCGACTACTTCCGCTACGACGCGCGTGAAGCGGTACAAGTCGTGGCGCTTGCGGAGCAGTTCAACAGCAACATGGATTACGACGCCTTCCAGCAGATGCAGACCGGCATCGACTATGTGGGGGAAAACGGCTTCTCGCCGGCGGCCGTGCTCGGTGTCGTCCTGTTCATGGTCCCTCGCTCCATGTGGCCCGACAAGCCGCAGGCCACGGGTATCGAACTCGCCGAGTACGTGGGCTACGACTTCCACAACCTCTCCGCGCCGCTGTGGGTCGAGAGTTATCTGTGGGGCGGTGCCCCGTGTGTCGTCGCCGTCTTCTGCCTGCTGGGCGCGGCCGGACGGCGGATGGACGACATCCGGGAGCGACTGCGGGACCGGCAGGGCACTCTGGCGGTCGTACTGGTCCCTGCCTTCGCCTTCTATCAGATGATCCTCCTGCGCGGCAGTCTCATGGGGATCGTCGGACCGCTGCTGCTGCTCCTGACCGTTCCGCTCCTCATCACCACCCGTGCCGCCGGGCCGTCCCGGTTCCCGGCACCGGTGCGCCCGCCCGTGACCACGGGCCCCGCACCCATCCCCGGACACAGGAGGCATCCGTGACCAGCCCCGCCGGCTTCGACGACCGCTACGACGACCCCGACGAGGTGCGCGACCGGGTGCGCCGACTGCTGAGGTACCGCGCGACCATCGCGCTCGGCGTGGCTCTCGGGCTGCTCGGCGCACTGCTGATGGTCCTGTTGCCCGCGGACCGTTACACCTCCACCAGCGAGGTGCTCGTCCGCCCCAGATCGGACCCCTTCAGCACCTCCGGGGCGGCCGCCGGCAACCAGGTGAGCATGGGGACGGAGCGGCAGATCGCGCTCAGCGCGAATGTGGCGGCCCGCGCGGCGAAGGCGCTGCGGCAGCGATCCCGCGCCGACGCGACTCCGACGGACCTGAGCGTGACGAATCCCCCGGAGACGCAGGTGCTCCGGTTCGAGTACACGGCGGGGGATCCCCGACGGGCGGCTCGCGCGGCCAACGCGCTCGCCGAGGCCTACCTCGCCGATCGCCAGGACCGCACCAGGGCCATGGTCGCGCGGATGACCACGGGAATGGAGCGTCAGATCACCGCGCTCAGCAAGCGGCTGGGCACGATGAAGTCCCGCGGGTCCGCCTCCGGCACCGCGGGCATGCAGCAGCAGATCGGCATTCTGCAGAAGCGGGTCTCGGACATCAGGTCCTACGACACCTCGGGTGGTGACATCGTCGGCAGGGCGGAGCCGGCGGCGCGGCCCTCGGGACCGGGCCCCGGCTGGCTCCTCGCGCTCGGCCTGATCGGTGGTCTCATCCTGGGCGTGGTGCTCGCCCGGCTGCGGTCCGCCCTCGAGCCGCGAGCACGCTCCACCGGCGAGGTCGAAGGGGCGCTGCGCGCTCCGGTGCTGGGCATCCTCCCGGATCCGGACACGAACGGCGAGCTGCTGGAGGTGGGCCGGGCCGACGGCAGCCGAGTGGAGGCGTACCGTGCCCTCGCCTTCCGTCTGCGGGGCGGCGACGGCCGTACGGCCGTGGGCACGCTCATGATCGTGGCGCCGGCCGCATCGAGGCGCGCCTCCGGCACGGCGGAACGAGGCGCCGAGGCTGTCGCCGTGAACCTCGCCGCGGCCCTCGCGGAGTCCGGTGACGACGTGCTGCTCGTGGACGCCGCCGCGGACACACCCGGCCTGTCGGCACGGCTGCCGCGGCCGGCCGGCGACTCGGCGCGGAGCGACGTCCCCGACGGTGCGGTGGTCGTCGACGCGGGTACGGCCGGCCGCTTCACGCTCTACCCCGACAGCCGGGACACCACCGGCGACGCAGGGCGGGCGGCCCGGGTGGCGCCGGACGCTCTGCCGGGTGCCGGCCCCGGAAGACCGATGCTCTTCCTGACCCCGCCGCTGCTGGAACACACCGACGGCCGGGCGCTCGCCCGGAGCGTGGACGGGGTTCTCGTGGTGGGAGCTCTGGGCGACGTCAGGCGCGAGGACCTCAAGCGCGTTCGCGAGCTGATCGGCCGTTCGGGAGGACACATCGTGGGCGCGGCGCTCCACAGCGGCACCCGGCCCGGCCTGCTCCGCCGTGCCGTGGGCAGCGGCTGGGTACGTCGTGCGACGCGGCGCAAGCCGTCCACGACACCGCCCGCGTCCGCCGACGAGGCCGTGGCGAAGCCGGCCGCGCCCGTGCGGGACGACACCCTCAGCGCCTCCCGGTGAGCGCCTCCGGTACGGCCGTCCCCGCCACCGTCGGGCCGACCGCCCGGTGCGGGGTCGCCGCCACCGCGCGTGGCGGATGGTGGGGCTTTCTGGGCGCGACGGTCAACGCGGTCTTCGGCTACGCCCTGGTCGCCCTGGTCACCCGCGCGCTCGGAGCGTACGGGGCAGGAGCGGTGTTCACCGGCGTCGCCGTCTTCACCATCCTCAGCAACGCCTGCAAGCTCGGCGCCGACACCGGGCTGGTCCGCTTCGTCTCCCGCGACGTGGCCACGGGCGGCGGCCGGCAGGTGGGCGCGCTGCTGCGCACCGCGGTCGTACCGGGAGCGGTCGTCAGCACCGGGGCCGCCGCGCTGCTGTTCCTGTCACCCTCGACGGCCACCTCACTGCTGCCGAACCTGACCCCGCAGGACGCGGTCACCCTGGTCCGCCTCTTCGCGCTGTTTCTCCCCCTGGCCACGGTCACCCTGATCCTGCTGGGCGCGACCCAGGGCTACGGCACCGTGATTGCGCTGGTCGGTGTCGAGCAGATCGGCAAGCCGGTGCTGCGCGTCCTGATCGCCGTACCCGTCGCGCTGCTGGCGCCCGGTGTGCTGAGCCTGGCCGCCGCCTGGCTCGTCCCCGCCCTGGGCGGCGCCCTCGTCGCCTGGTACGCGGTGCGCCGGTGCCGCCGTACCCGCCCCGGACAGCCCTGCGGACCCGATACGGCCGTCACACGCCACGGATTCTGGGCCTTTGCCGCACCCCGGGCGATCTCCTCCGTCTTCGACATCAGCGCGGTCTGGGTGGGCGTCATCCTGGTGTCGAGCCTGGCCACCAGCGAGGAGGCGGGCATCTACACGGCCGTCGGCCGGGTCGTCGTCGCCGCGACGCTGCTCCAGCTCGCCATCCGCCTGGCCGTCGCCCCGGAGATCAGCCGCCTGCTCGCCATGGAGCAGCACCAGTCGGCCCGCGATCTGCATCGCATCTCGACGCGCTGGATCGTGCTGTTCTCCTGGCCGCTGCTCGTGTTCCTCGTCAGCTTCCCCGGCACCGTCCTGTCCCTGTTCGGACCCGAGTTCGTGGCGGGGTCGGACGCGCTGGTCGTGCTCTGTGTCGCCGCGGCGGTCAATGTCGGGGTGGGCAACGCCCAGACGGTGCTGCTGATGGCCGGCAAGAGCTCATGGCATCTGGCGGTCACCGGCGCCGCGTTCGCGGTGCAGCTCGGCGTCGGCCTCCTTGCCGTGCCCCGTTGGGGTGCGCTGGGAGCCGCCGTGTCCTGGGGAGCGGCGATCGTCGTCGAGAACGTCGTCTCGGCCGCCCTGGTGCGCCGGCACCCGGGCTTCTGTGTCGTCGACGGCGGGTACCTCCTGGCGGCCGGCGCCGGCCTGTTGCTCACGGCGGCCGTGGTCCTCCCCGCGAGGCTCCTCGCAGGTGACACGACCGTAGGACTTGCCGTCGCAATGACCACGGGATTTTCACTATTCGGTATAAGTTTGTGGCGATTTCGCACACCTCTGGGAGTGCGTGAACTCGTCGGTGTGCTGCGCGAACGCGCCACATGAGGCCGTCTCGGAGTCGAGTCGGCCACCCCCTCTCCCCTTCTCCTCACTCGTACTCGCTGCAACCCGGGAAGTTCGATGCGCCTCAGAAAGAGCATGAAGTGGGGGGCCACCACGGCTTCGGCTGTGGCCCTCCTCGCGGCTGCCTCGCTCGTCACCGCTTCGGCCTCGGCGGCCGCCGGCCACGAGAAGACCCTCACCGCCGACACCATGGCGACCTGGCAGACGGACGGAATCGTCTGGTCGATCGAGTACGCGGACGATGTCGTGTACGTCGGCGGGAGCTTCAGCAAGGTCCGCCCGCCGGGCGCGAAGCCCGGCGAAAGGGAGGTCGCGCGCAAGAACTTCGCCGCGTTCGACGCCGACACCGGCAGCCTGCTGCCGTGCGCCCCGCGGCTGACCGGCGCCGGCAACACCGTACGGGCGCTGAAGGCGTCGCCGAGCGGCGAGGCGCTGTACATCGGCGGCTCGTTCACCAGGGCCGACAAGACCCGGGCGGCCGGCGCGGTCGCGCTCGACACGTTCGACTGCTCGGTGCGCAAGGACTTCCGCCCGGCCGTGTCGGGGTACGTGCACGCCATCGACGTCACGGAGAACGCGGTCTATCTGGGCGGCGGCTTCACCACCGTCAACGGCCGGGACAGGGAACGCATCGCGGCGTTCACCCCCAGCGGGAAGCTGCTGCCGTTCAAGGCGGAGATCGAGGCTCCCGTACGGGCCGTCCTCGCCGTGCCGGAACACGGCAAGGTCCTCGTCGGCGGCGACTTCTACATGGTCAACGGCGATCTGGAGAAGTCGCTCGTCGCCCTGCACCCCCGCACGGGCAAGACGGTGACCTCGTACGGGGACTGGGTGCCGCCGAGATCGTCCGTGAAGGCGCTGGCACGCGACAAGACCAACTTCTACGCCGCGGCCGAGGGCACGGGCACGGGCATCTTCGACGGCCGTCTCGCCGGTCGCCTCGGCACCGGCAAGATGGTGTGGAAGGACACCTGCCTCGGCGCGACCCAGGCCATCACCGTGCACAAGGGGGTTCTCTACAGCGGGTCGCACGCCCACAACTGCCGTGACACACCCGGTGGTTTCCCCGAGATCCACGCCCGCCAGCACTTCCTGGCCCAGTCGGTCCGCGACAAGCGCATCCTGCACTGGTTCCCCGACACGAACGGGGGGACCGGTGAGGGCAACGGCCCGCGCGCGCTGGAGATGGTCGGCGAAGTCCTGTGGGCGGGCGGCGAGTTCACCAAGGTCAACGGCGTCCCGCAGCAGAGCCTGACCCGCTTCTCGCCCGGGCCCGACCGCGGGGCCCCGGAGGCGGTGCCCCGGCTCAAGGCCTCGACCTCGGCCGGCGGCCGCGTCAAGCTCACCTGGCGCGCCTCATGGGACCGGGACGACGCGAAGCTCACGTATCTGATCTACCGGGACGGCGTTCTCGTGGCCTCGCCGACGGGGCGGTCCGCGGAGTGGCGGCGCCCCATGATGACGTACACCGACTCCGTCGCCCCCGGCTCGCGCCACCAGTACCGGATCGCCGTCACCGACGGCAAGAACGCCTCGCCCAGGTCGGACGCGCTCGCGGTCACGGCGGTCGCGGACGAGCGTCCGAAGACTGAGCGTCCGAAGGCCGAGCGCCCGAAGGTCGACCGTCCGAAGGACAAACGCTGATGGGAGAGCGTCTCGGTTACGCGCCGGGGGTCTTCGACCTCTTCCACGTGGGCCATCTGAACATCCTGCGCCGGGCGCGCGGGCACTGCGACCGGCTCGTCGCCGGCGTCTGCTCCGACGAACTCGTGGTGCGCCTCAAAGGCAGGCCGCCCGTCGTACCGCTCTCCGAGCGGCTGCAGATCGTCCGCAGCGTGCGCCACGTGGACGAGACCTTCGTCGCGACCGTGGACGACAAGATCGAGATCTGGAAGGAAGTCGGCTTCGACGTCATCTTCAAAGGTGACGACTGGCTCGGGACGGACGTCTGGACGACGTACGAGACCGAGTTCGCGAGAGTGGGCGTGGAGGTCGTCTACTTCCCGTACACCGTGCACACCTCGAGCACCCTGCTCCGGGAAGCGCTGCGCCTCCTCGCCCGGCAGGACCCCTCCGAGCCGGCCCCGCGACAACTCGCGGGGCCGCGTCCGAGAGGAACGGGGAGCTGACGCGGACCCCGGTTCAGTGCGCCAGCGCGATGCCGAAGGCGTCGCCGTCGCTGCCCGCGCTGAAGCCGAGGTCTCCCTCGGCCAGGGCGGTGGCCGACTCCAGGGTGCCCGGCCTGACCTTGAGGATCGTGACGGTGCCCGCCGCGTTGCCGGGGGCGCCGACCAGCGGCTCGACGCGGCCGTTGCCGTCGGTGTCCAGGGCACCGACGGTCCAGCCGAAGTGGTCGGCCGTGGCGACGGTGCCGGGAACTCCCGCCGTGTCCTGGTCGATCCACAGCGCGCCCTTGGTGGTGATGCCGCCGGTGGCGTTGCCGAAGAGGATCATGGAGGCGCCGGAGCCGGTGGCCGAGCCGATGGCCTCGCTGCGCATACCGACGACGAGGTCGTCCGTGCCGTCACCGTCGAAGTCGCCGGCGGCGAGGGAGCCGGCGAAGTGGTCCTCGGACTCGGGGCCGCCGGCGATGCCGGGGGAGTCCTGGTCGAAGAGCTTCACGCGGCTGGTGGCGGACAGGCCCTGGGAGCCGCCGTAGAGGACGGCGAGCCGCCCGGCGGCGCCCTTGGTGCCGACCTGCTGGTCGGAGACGCCGACGGCGACGTCGGCGTACTCGTCGTCGTTGAAGTGGCCGACGGCCAGCGCGCTGCCCGCGAACTCGCCGATGCCGGTGACGTTTCCGGAGTCGACGTATCCGCCGGAGGCGGGGGCGCCGCTCTTGATGGGCCCGTAGAGGATGTGCAGTGAGCCGCGGTCCGAACTGCCGGAGATCTGTTCGCCGATGGTGGCGGAGATCAGGTCGCCGACACCGTCGCCGTTGACGTCCGCGACGGCGAGCTGCTCGCCGAAGCGGTCCTCGGCCTCGGGGACACCGGGGACGTTGGCGGTGGACTGGTCGATCTGGATGGTGTCGGCGGCGTTGAGGCCGGTGGACGTGCCGAACATCAGCTTGATGGTGCCGGCGTTGGATGCGCCGCCGGCGTGGTCGAGGGGCTGGCCGACGGCCAGGTCGCAGTAGCCGTCGCCGTTGACGTCCCCGGCGGCCAGGGAGTACGCGAAGATCTCGTCCCAGCCGACGGCGCCGGGGTAGTTGGCGGTGTCCTCGTCGAAGGACTCGGTCGTGGAGTTGTAGATCCCGCCCGAGCCGCCGTAGTGCACGGTCAGCAGGCCGGCGCCCTCGGTGGTGCCGATGGCCTCCAAGGGGGAGGAGACCGCGAGGTCGGCGTAGCCGTTGCTGTCGAAGTCGCAGCTCGCCACCGACTGGCCGAAGTGGTCGTCGACCTCCGGCTCACCCGGGACGCCGGGGGAGGCCTGGTCGATGCGGACCGCGGTGCTCGCCGGTCCGGTGGCGGTGCCGCCCGCGATGACGACCGATCCCGCCCGCGCGTCGCCGCCGACGTTGTTGCCGGGCACACCGACGGTGAGGTCCGGCTTGCCGTCGCCGTTGAAGTCGTACGGCGCGGCGGCCCCGCCCGATCCGGCGACGAGGGCGGCCGTGGTCGCCGCGCCGACGCACACGAGCAGGGCGACGGCGGCGTGCCATGCCTTGGGCCTGCGCCTGGTTGGCCTGGTTGCCTTCTCTTCGGCCATGACTGCCCTTCACTCGTCTGCGGCCGTACGGGAGTTCCCTCGTGGCGGGAAATCGCTGTGGAGACCCGTGACCGGAGGGTGCGGGCCGCTGTCACCAAGACCGGGCCGCGCGGTCGACGACGCAGGTTATCCCGGCTTTATCTCGACTTGATCACGCCTGAAAGCGTGCCGGACGGGCCGATCTGGTGCTGGCCGAAAACGTTTGTGCCTGATCAGAGGGGGCAGTGGCCTGTCTGGAGATCCCGTGACCGCCCTGTGCGGGACGGACGTAACGGAGGATCTCGTTATAAACCCGTTGTCATGGGCATAGTCAGGGCGCTTTCGATCATCTACCGTGTACGCCGCTCGGGTGCTTCCTGCCTTCCGGTGGCGACCGCATCCGGCTCCCCCTGCTTCCGGCCGGTCGCCCCCACGCGCGGGTGATCGGCCTTGTGGTTTGAAGGAGTGCCGTGCCCAGCCGCTCTCGCCACCGCTCGTTCGCGGGTCTCCGGCGCCGCCGTGCCGTGCGTCCCGCACGCCCCGCGCGTGCCGTCGCCCTGACGTCCGGCAGCCTGCTCCTGGCCCTGTGCGCCACCCTGCTGCCGGCGCCCGCGCTGACGCCGTTCGTCCAGGCCGCGGCGGCCGCCCCGGGCGTGTCCTGGGACGACAGCACCCCGCCCGAGCAGCGCACCGGCACCGCGGCGGGCCGCGCGCACGAGGTGGGCGCCGGGCGCACCGACGCCACCGGACGCGACACGCTCGACGCCGAGGACCTGAAGGCGGCCAAGGGCGCGCTGCGGCTGCACGAGCCCGGCCCCGGGTTCATCCCCGTCGAGCCGAAGGTGAGGACACCGAAGCTCGACCCGACCACCAAGGACGGCTCGGACGGCTCCACGGGCTTCGACGCGGGGCGCAGCGTCGAACTCTCCGGGGAACGGACCGCGAACTCCAAGGAGTTCCGCAACCCCGACGGCACCCGCACCACCCGCGTCTACACCGAGCCGGTGCACTACCGGGACGACTCCGGGACCTGGAAGGAGATCGACACCTCCCTGGTCCCCGCCGCCCAGGCCAAGGGCACGCCGCAGGAGGCGACCGGCGACCGGCTCGCCGCCACCGCCGACGACACCGGACTCACCCTGGCCACCCGTGGTGACGACCCCGTGCTGGCCGAACTGAAGGTCGACGACGGTCGTCACAAGGTCGGCTTCCAACTGGCCGGCGCCTCCGGCAGCACCGCCGAGGTGCACGACGGCGCCGCCCGTTACGAGGGCATCCGGCCCGACTCGGACGTGGTGCTGGAGGCGGCGCACGGGGCCGTCAAGGAGACGATCGTCCTCAACTCGCCCGACGCGCCGCGGGAGTGGACCTTCCGGCTCGACCTCGACGGGCTCACCCCCTCGCTCGACGAGCACGGAGCCGTGCTGCTGAAGGACGGCCAGGGGAAGGTCCAGGCCGTCGTCCCGAAGGGGTGGATGGAGGACTCCGGCCACGACCCGGAGACCGGCGGCCCGGCCCTGTCCGGGGACGTCGACTACCGCCTGGCCGAGCGCGACGGCCGCTGGTCGCTGAAGGTCGAGCTGGACGACGCCTGGCTGGACGCGCCGCAGCGGGTCTACCCGGTCCGCGTCGACCCCAGCGTCGACGACGTCGACACCAACGGCGACTCCTTCGTCCAGGACACCTGGCCGGACGGCAACTTCGCCGGTGACGACGAGCTGAAGATCGGCAGCTACGACGGCGGCACCAACCGCGCCATCAGCTACATGCGGTTCGACAACGTCAACAGCCAGTTGAAGAACCGTTACGTCCTCAACGCCGACCTCGGCCTGTACAACGTCTGGTCCTCCAGTTGCACCGCGAAGGAGATGACGGTCCACCAGGTGACCGGATCGTGGAGTTCCACCACGGTCACCTGGAACAACCGCCCGCCGAGCTACAGCAACCTGATCGCCTCCGACTCCTTCTCCTACGGCGAGAACTGCGGCGGCTCCAAGTGGCGCGTCATCGACCTGGGCAAGAAGGGCACCGACCTCGTCGAGGGCTGGGTCAACGGGTCGGTCACCAACCACGGCCTGGCGATCTGGGCGGACTTCAGCACCTCCGGGCCCTGGAAGCGGTTCGGCAGCGCCAACTCGCTCAACAAGCCCTACCTGGCGATCACGCACAGCGCGTACGGCGCCCAGTACAGCGTGGGCTCGCAGACCGCACCGCTGACCGGTGGCCAGAGCGGCGAGGTCACCGTCAACGTCAAGAACCTCGGCGACTTCACCTGGGAGCCGCTCGGCTGGAACGAGGTACGCCTCGGCGCTCGGGTGCGCAACTACAGCACCGGCGCGTTGATGGGCCAGGTCGCCTTCACCCGGCTCAACGAGCGGCTGACGCCCGGTGACGACACGACCCTCAGCGCCCGCATACCCGCGCTGCCACCGGGCCAGTACAAAGTCAACTTCGACATGCAGCGGCTGCGGGACCAGAAGTGGTTCTCCAGCGAGAGCGTTCCGGTCGCCACGGTCACCGTCACCTCCCAGGACGTCGGCCCGCGCATCACCGACGTCCACCCGAACCCGGGCGGCCAGGTCGGCAGCCTCACTCCGGCTCTTTACCTGTCTGCCGAGTCCATCGACAACTATCCGGCGAGCGCCGCCATCGAGTCCTACTTCGAGGTCTGCGAAGGCACGTCCGGCGCTCCGGTCAACTGCGTCAACTCCGGCTGGCTGACCAAGCGCACCTGGAACGTCCCGGCCGCCAAGCTGACCTGGGGCAAGCAGTACATCTGGCGCGTCAAGGCCCGCGAGAACGGCCTGGCGACCCCGCTGAGCCCCTTCCACACCTTCACCACCGCCGTCGAGCAGCCCGCGATCACCTCGCGGCTGGGCGGACCGGGCCTGGACGGATCCGGCCGCGAGGTCGACCCCGGCATCGGCAACTACACCACCACCGACACCGACGCCACCGTCGCCACGGTCGGCCCCGGCCTGACCGTGGCGCGCACCTACAACAGCCGCGACCCGCGCTCCGACAACGCCTTCGGCGCCGGCTGGTCCACCCGCTACGACATGCGGATCGAGCCGGACGACGACGGCACCGGCAACGTCGTGGCCACCCTGCCCACCGGCCGCCAGGTCCGCTTCGGCAAGAACCCCGACGGCAGCTACGCGCCCCCGTACGGCAGCTTCTCCACCCTCACCGCCGTCACCGGCGGCGGCTGGAAGCTGACCGACAAGGAGCAGACCGGCTACGTCTTCGACGACGGCGGCCGGCTGACCGAGGTCGCCGACTACCGGGGCCGCAAGCAGACCCTCACCTACAACACCTCCGGCGAACTGACCACGGTCACGGCCACCGGCGGCCGCGCCCTGGACTTCACCTGGTCGGGCGGCCACGTGGTGACCGTGACCACTGACGCCCCCGCGACCGGCGCCGACCCGCTGACCTGGTCGTACACCTACGACGGCGACAAGCTGACCCTGGTCTGCGGCCCGGAGGACAGCCTCGGCGCCTGCACCGCGTACGGCTATGGAGACGGCTCGCACCACCGCACGGTCGTCCGCGACGCGGGGCCGTTCTCCTACTGGCGCCTGGACGAGCAGGACGGCGCCACCGACGCGGCCAGCGACCTGCCGCTCGACCGCGACGCACACGCCGGCACCTACCGGGACGTGCAGCTCGGCACCGCGGGCGCACTCGCGGGCAGTGGGTCCACGGCGGCCACCTTCAACGGCACCACCTCGTACGTGCAGCTGCCGGACCAGGTCATCAGCGACACCCCGTATCTGACCGCCGAGCTGTGGTTCCGCACCACCGGCAGCGGTGTGCTCCTCAGCTACCAGAACCACACCCTGGAGGAGGCCACCACCGGTAAGTACACCCCGGCCCTGTACGTGGGCACGGACGGCAAGCTGCGCGGCGAGTTCTGGAACGGCACCGCCGCCCCCATCACCACCAGCGGCACTGTCAACGACGGCGCCTGGCACCACGCGGCCCTGACCGCCGCGGGCAACACCCAGACGCTGTACGTGGACGGCACCAAGGTCGGCAGCCTGACCGGTGACATCACCCAGTACGACCAGCGCTTCGTCTACCTGGGCGCCGGCTACTGGAACAACTGGCCCGCCACCACGGGTACGACGGGCCACTTCACCGGAGACATCGACGAGGCCGCGGTCTACAGCCGCCCCCTCGGTGCCCGCACCATCGCCGAACACCGGGCATCCGCCGCGGTCGCCCAGCAGCTCACCAAGGTGACGCTGCCCAGTGGCCGGGTGCACGCCCAGGTCGCCTACGACACCGTGCACGACCGGGTGTCGTCGTACACCGACGCAGGCGGCGGCACGTACAAGCTGTCCGCCCTCGAGGTCACGGGCACGGAGGCCAAGCCCGCCACCGACGATCAGCCGGCCGTCGCCGGGACCACCACCCTCACCGTCACGATCACCGACCCCGACCAGCGCACGTCCAGCTACACCTACGACCCGCTGCAGGGCAGTCGGCTGATCGAGCAGACCGACGCGCTCGGCAACACCGGGCACTTCGAGTACGACACCGGCGGCTTCCTGGCGGCCACCACCGGCCCCGACGGTTCGGTCACCCGCCTCGGCCACGACGAGCGCGGCAACAAGATCTCGCAGACCACGTGCCGCGACACCGCCGACGAGAGCACCTGCCACACCTCGTACTACAGCTACTACCTGAACACCGCCGACCCGCTCGACCCGCGCAACGACCAGCTCACCGCCGTACGCGACGCCCGTTCGTCGGGCGCGAGCGACGACACGTACAAGACGAGCCACGCCTACAACACCTTCGGCGACCGGACGTCCACCACGACCCCGGCCACCGCGGACTTCCCGTCCGGCCGCACCGAGTCCTTCACCTTCACCGACGGCACGGAGGCGGCGACCGGCGGCGGCACGGTCCCCGCGGGCCTGCTCGCCACCAGCACCGATGTGCGCGGCGGGGTGACGACCCGGGAGTACACCGCGGCCGGTGACCTGGCGAAGGTCACCGACCCGGCGGGCGTGACGACCTCCTACGGCTACGACGCGCTGGGACGGGAGACGTCCGCCGAGCGGATCTCCGACGCGTTCCCGACGGGCGTCACCTGGAACACCGCCTACGACGGGGAGTCCCGCGTCACGGCGCAGAGCGAGCCGCCCGTCAAGAACGAGGTCACGGGCGTCACCCACCAGGCCCGCACCGCGTACACATACGATCCCGATGGCAGGGTCCTCACCACCGTCACCTCGGACCAGACCGGCGGCGACCCGGCACGCACCACCACGCGCGCCTACGACACCCACGGCCGCCTCGCCACCCTCACCGACCCCGAGGGCGGCCAGGAGACGTACACCTACGACGTCTACGGCCACCAGACCAGCCGCACGCTGCCGGGCGGCCAGACCTTCCGGTACGCGTACACGGCGCTCGGCAAGCCGGCGACGGTGACCCTCGCCGACTACACCGGCGACCCCAACAACCCCTCCACCGCGCAGGACGTGGTGCTGGACTCCTACGCGTACGACCCGGCGGGCCGGCTCGCCGAGCACACCGACGCGATGGGCCGCACCGTCCGCTCCACCTACTACGACGACGGCCTCAAGGCCCAGGACATCCTCGTCGGCTTCCACGACCCCGACGGCACCACCCGCGACCTGGTCCTCAGCGACCGCGCGTACGACGCCGCCGGCAACCTGGTGAGCGAGACCACCGGCAACGGCAAGGTCTCCGTGTCGTACGAGGTGGACGCCGCCGGCCGCACCACGGCCGAGGTCCTGGACCCGGCGGGCCTGGCCCGCCGCACCGCCTACACCTACGACGCGGGCGGCTCGGTGCTCACCGCGACCGCCACCGGCACGGGCGGCACCCGCACGGAGAAGGTCACCTACCAGCGCAACGCCACCGGTGACATCACCCGTCGGACGGTGGAGAACGGCACCGACGACCTCGTCACCACCTACCAGGTCGACGACCTGGGCCAGGTGCTCGCCGAGACCTCACCGCGCGGCAATGCCACGGGCGCCGACCCGGCGGCCCACACGACCGACCACACCTACGACGCGCTCGGCCGCCTGACCGAGACACGCGCACCCCCGGTGACGGTCGAGGTCCGGGGACAGACGGCGGCCACCGCCCGCCCGACGACCACCGTCGGCTACGACACCTTCGGCGGGGCGACCGACGTCCGCGACCCGAACGGCGAGGTCGCGCGGACCGCGTACGACGGCCTGGGCCGCGTGACGAGCACGACGCTGCCCGACTACACCCCGCCGGGCGCCACGACCCCGCTGACGTCGAAGGTCACCCGGACCTACGACGCCGCCGGCAACCTGGCGAGCCAGACCGACGCCCTGGGCAACGTCACGGCCTACACCTACGACCAGTTCGGCAACCTGGCGAAGGTGACGCGGCCGGCGCCGGCCACCGGAGCCGCCGCCCCGGTGTCGACGTTCACCCATGACCTGCTGGGCGAGCAGTTGTCGGCCACCGACCCGACGGGCGCCCGCACCGAGGCCACCTATGACGACCTCGGCCGCCAGGTCACGTCCACCGTCATCGAACGCCGCCCGGCACAGGGCGCGTTCACGACGACGCTGCGCTACGACGACGCCGGCAACCTGCTGTCGACGAAGAGCCCGACCGGTCTGACGACGTCCGGGACGTACAACGCGGCGGGCGCCCCGCTCACCGCCACGGACGCCGCGGGCGGCGTGACGACGTACGCCTACGGCCCGACGGGTCTGCCCGCGTCGGTGACGACGCCGCAGGGCCGCACCAGCCGTACGACGTACGATCTGGCGGGCCGGGTGACGCGGGTCAGCGACGAGGACAGCGCGGGCACGATCCTGCGTACGACGAGTTCGTCGTACGACGCGGACGGCAACCCGATCGCGGTCACGGACGCGCTGGGCCACACGGTCACGCAGTCGTTCGACGCGCTGGGCCGGCTGACGGAGCTGGTCGAGCCGGTCGACGCGACGACGTCGATCACGACGACGTACGGCTACGACGCGGCGGGCAACCGCACGCGCCTGACGGACGGCCGGTCCAACACCACCTGGCACGACTTCACCAGCCACGGCCTGCCGGAGTCGGTGGTGGAGCCGTCGACCACGGCCCACCCGAACGCGGCGGACCGCACCTGGACCACCGTCTACGACGCGGCCGGCCGGCCCGTGAAGGAACTGGAGCCGGGCGGCGTGAGCGTGCAGCGCACGTTCGACGCGCTGGGCCGCCTCACCGAGGTCACGGGCGCGGGCGCCGAGGCCACGACGACCGCGGATACCTTCGGCTATGACGCGGCAGGCCGCCTGACCTCGGCGAGCGCACCGGGCGGCACGGACACGTTCACGTACGACGACCGGGGCAACCTGCTCTCGTCGAACGGTCCGTCGGGCACGGCGACGTTCTCGTACGACGAGGAGGGCAGGCTGACCGGCCGCACGGACGCGGCGGGCCAGGCGACCTTCGGCTACGACGGCGCGGGCCGCCTGAAGACGGCCGCGGACCCGCTCACGCAGGCGACGCAGACGTACGGCTACGACACGGCCTCCCGCCTGACGTCGGTGGCGTACGGCAGCACGGGGGCGACGCGTTCGCTGGGCTACGACGTCCTGGACCGCCCGACCTCGGACGTCCTGAATTCCCCGTCAGGTACGACGACGGCGTCGGTGGCCTACGACTTCGACAAGGCGTCTCACCTCACCGGGAAGACGACGACGGGCACGGCGGGCGCCGGCACCCAGTCGTACGGCTACGACCGGGCGGGCCGCCTGACCAGCTGGACCGCGGTCGACGGCACGGTCACGTCCTACGGCTGGGACGCGGCAGGCAACCGCACGAGCGCGGGCGGCGTGACGGCCGTCTACGACGAGCGCAACCGCCTGCTGTCGGCCGGGGACACCACCTACACGTACTCGGCGCGCGGCACCCGCGTCGGCAGCAGCGACGCGAGCGGCAGCCACTCGGCGGCGTTCGACGCCCTGGGCCGGATGGTGTCGGCGGACGGCACGGCGTACGCGTACGACGCGCTGGGCCGGTTGGTGAAGCAGGGGACGCAGTCCCTGGCGTACGCCGACCAGTCCAACAACCCGGTCGCGACGGCCGCGGGCCTGGTCTTCCGCGACCCCGCGGGCGAGGCGCTGTCCTCGGCGAACGCGGACGGCACGAACGCGGCGGCACTGCTGTCGGACCTGCACGGCGATGTGATGGGCGGCTTCGCCCCGGCGACGGGCACCCTGGCCGGCTCCAGCGGCTACTCTCCGTTCGGCGAGGTCACGGCACAGTCGGGCAGCACTGGTCCGCTGGGCTACCAGGGCGAGTACACCGACCCGGCCACGGGCCAGGTGAACATGCACGCCCGTTGGTACGACCCGGCGACGGGCGGCTTCTCCTCGCGGGACTCCTGGACGCTGAACCCGGTTCCGTCCATCAACGCGAACCGTTACGGGTACGGCAACGGCGACCCGTTGGTGAACACCGACCCCAGCGGACACTTCGCGATCTGCGCCACACCAGTGACGGCCCCGGCGTGCGTGGGCGCGGCCGGCGGCGGCGCGGTGGGCGGTCCGGCCGGAGCGGGCGTCGGCGGGGCGCTGGGTCTTGTCACCGGTATCGGCATCCTCATCTACGAGTTGTCATCGGGGTCGGACTCGAAGAGCTCGTCCTCGTACAGCGGTTCGCTGGGCTGGAACAGCTGGGGCTCGGGTCTCTCGTCCGCGGTGGCCCGTCAGGCCGAAGCCCAGGCCAATGCCGCCTGGCGAGCACAGATCCAGGCGGCACAGGACGCGGCCGCCCGCGATGCCGCGCGCCAGGCGGCCCTGTACGCGGCAGCCGGCGCCGGCGGAGGCGGCGGGGGATACGGCGGTGGGGGATACGGCGGCGGTGGCGGCACCGTCGGCAGTGGATTCTGCACCTGGCGCTGTGCCCCCCTCGGTCCGCCGCCTCCCCCGCCTCCGCCGCCGTGGAAGGAGCTGATCAAGGAGGCCCTGTTCACCGAGGCGACCCGCCCGGTCACCGACACGGCGACCGACGCTGAGCTCGACAAGTTCGTCGACGACTCCTTCACCAGGTCACTCGAGGAACTCGACGAGTTCTCCACCGAGGAACTCGCGGAGTACTTCAAGCACTTCCCCGACGGTACCGACTTCTGCACCGGCGGCCTCCTCGGCTTCCAGTGCACGGGCAACGGCAACCTCCTCGACCCCGACACCGGCGTGGCGTACTGCAACCCAGGGGCGGGTTGGACGCCGGGCAACACGTGCGTGCCGCTGCCCGCGCTCGGCGGGGTGGACCCTGCCACCGGGACCTGCGCGTTCGGCAACTGCGATGCCGGCGCCCTGGCGGGGAGGGCCAAGAGGCTCGCGGACGCCATCCACAGCAAGATCGAACCGCAGTTCGTCCGCGAGCGCTTCAGGACGACGGCGGTGACGGTCGCGCGCAGGGCCGACGGTTCGCTCGTCAACGTGGTCAGCGGTGCCGGCAAGGGTCTGTCGAAGGACCAGCTCAACTACATCAGGTCACTGCGTCGCTCCGACATCATGGTCGCGGCCAACATCGACAAGGCTCATGCGGAGGAGACAGCCGTCCACTTCATGGCTCTGAACGGCCTGACACCGGTCGCTGGTGGCGTGTCACGCAACGCCTGCGCACCCGATGGCTGCGAAGACTTTCTCAGTCAAGTGGGAGCGGAGATGTCAGGACCCATTACCCTGGGAACGCAGGCGAAGATACCGGGGCAATCCATGTATGTATGGCGTGACTATGAAACATGGACGAATTTCCTGGCGACCATGGGATATCAGTGAACGTGATGGGGAGCCCAATGGACTGGCGTTACGATGAGGCGCTGACGACGCAAATCCGGCGAATGGACCGGGCGCAGCGGCATCAGGCTGCGTTTCTCGCGCTGCGTCGACTGCAGGCGCCGCTGGTGGACATTGAGATGCCCGGCGAATGGGGAGTCGACCCAGCCGCGGTCGATTCCCTGCTCCGCTGTGGTGCGGCGCGGCTGGATGGCGAGCCCGACGACGCGTTGCAGCAGGCCATCGCTGAACTGAGCCGTGCACCACTGTTTGAATCGGAGATTGATCCCGAACTCGCCGAGAGTTTCCAGTTGGAGACGATCGGAGGGTGGATCCTGCTGGCGGAAGCCTTGGGTGAGATGAGCGAGGTCCAGACCGACAGAATCATCATCCTCGCCCGGGAACAGGCCGACTACCTTGACCGGTGCATTGACGACACGCTGATGGTGGTGGAGGGGGAAGAGTTTCGCGAGCGCTACCTGGCGAATACCGAAGACCGCCTCCGCGCCTATGGTCTGGGGTATTTCGCCACCAGGAACCTCGAGGTCGAAGGCCGCTGCCATGAAGTAATCCTGGACGCTTCTGCTGGTGGCGATCCACTCAGCTCCGGGGTGGGGCGTGAGTTGCTGAACAGCTGTGATCGCTACGGCAGGGAGATGGTGTCGGCCCTGAGGGCATTCCCCTCCGAGTGACGGCGGTGGATTGGCGGCGGGTCCCGCTCTCGGCCTCCTCCGTGGGGTCGATCATGATCGGCGGGGCGCGCTCAGGGTGCGCAGGTTGGGCGCTCCGACGGTGCGTTCAACGGGCGGCCGATCACCGATCCCAAGCAGCTTCGCATCCTTGAGCTGCGACAGGCACCATACGGGCGCAGGCTCTCTCACCGAGGGAGTCGTTGGCCTTCATCGAGAAACTGCTGGAAGAAACATGATCCGCAAGGCCTCCGCCGGGGACGCCTGCGAACTGGCGTGGTTCAAGAGCAGCTACAGCAGCGGCACCGACGGCGAGTCCTGCGTCGAGATCGCCACCACCCCAGGCACCATCCACGTCCGCGACTCCAAGCACCTCGACACCAGCCCCCGACTCGCCCTCACGCCGGAGCCCTGGGCGCCCTTCGTCACGTACGTCGCCGAACGCTAGGACACGACGCTCGCCGCTTGGGCGTCCCGAGTCAGTGACCGACGTCGTGGTCGCCCGCTTCGATGAGCCCGCTCTCGTACGCGAAGATCACGATCTGGATGCGGTCGCGCAGGCCGAGCTTGGTGAGGATGCTCGACACGTGTGACTTGACGGTGGCGGCCCCGATGACGAACTGCTCGGCGATCTCCGCGTTGCTGGCGCCCCGGGCGACCGCGGTCATGATCTCGCGTTCGCGGCCCGTGAGCCGTTCCAGGCGGGTCGCGACGGCGGTGTTGAGCGCGCGGCGCTGTGTGAAGCGGTCGATGAAGCGCCGGGTGATCGACGGGGCCAGCAGCGTCCCGCCCTCGGCCACGGTGCGTACGGCGGTGGCCAGTTGCTCGGGGCGGATGTCCTTGAGCACGAAGGCACTGGCACCGGAGCGCAGCGCCTTGTAGACGTACTCGTCCGGGTCGAACGTGGTCAGGATCAGCACCCGGGCGTCCCAGTCGGCCTCCGCCAGGATCCGGGAGGTCGCTTCGAGGCCGTCCATCTCGGGCATGCGGATGTCCATGAGGATCACGTCCGGGCGGTGCAGGCGGGCCGCCTCGACCGCCTCGACGCCGGTCCCCGCCTCGGCCACCACCTCGATGTCGGGATGGACCCGGAGAATCATGGTGAAGCCCCGCCGCACCAGCGCCTGGTCGTCGGCCACGACGACGCGGATGCTCACGCGGCGTCCCCCGTGGGCTCTCCCGCGGTGGGCAGACGGGCGACGAGCCGGAATCCGCCGCCGGGGCGGGGCCGTGCGTCGAGGCTGCCGCCGAGCAGCACGGCCCGTTCCCGCATGCCGACGATGCCGTGGCCCGGCAGGCCGTCGTGGGCGGCCGACACGGACGGGACGCCGACGCCGCGGCCGTCGTCGAGCACCTCGATGGTGACGCCGTCACCCTCGCCGCGCAGGTGCACCTCGGTGCGGGTGCCCGGCCCGCTGTGCTTGAGCACGTTGGTCAGCGCCTCCTGGACGATGCGGTACGCCGAGAGATCCACGCGGGCGGGGAGCGGGAGCCGGACGCCGCCCGTGACCGAGACGTCCAGACCCGCCTCGCGGACCTCGGCCACCAGTCGGGGCAGATCGGCCAGGCCCGCCTGGGGCCCGAGGCCGCCGCGCTCGGCCTCCGGCCGCAACACTCCCAGCAGGTGCCGCAGTTCGTCCAGTGCCTGGCGGCCGGCTTCCTCCACCGCCGCCATCGCCTCCAGGGCGCCCTGCGGATCCTCGGCGGCCACCATCCGGGCCGCGCCGGCCTGCACGGTCATCATGCTCACCCGGTGGGCGACCACGTCGTGCAGCTCACGGGCGATGTGAGTGCGCTCCTCGGCCACGATCCGCCGTGCCTCGGCGGCCTGCTCCTGACGGAGCCGGACGGCACGCTCGGCGCGCAGTCGCAGACGGCGGCCCAGATACCAGGCACCGAACATGACGACGGCGCCGAAGCCGACGTCCCCCCAGGGGAGGGACGCCAGCAGGCCGTCGACCGTGATCGCGGCGGCGGCCGCGACGATGCCGAGCGGCCCCCACCGGGTGTCGTCCGCATGCCGGCCGACGCTGTACAGCGCGACGATC
Source organism: Streptomyces sp. UG1 (assembly GCF_049974585.1). NCBI lineage: Bacteria > Bacillati > Actinomycetota > Actinomycetes > Kitasatosporales > Streptomycetaceae > Streptomyces > Streptomyces sp. UG1. The sequence continues at coordinate 131,239 of NZ_JBNGGG010000005.1, forward strand.
ACGACCCCGCCCAGCGTGGCGTAGCTGCTGCCCAGCGTCGGGGCCCACGCGGCGAGCGCCACGCACAGCACCGCGACCGGTCGGTGCCGACGCCGGTAGAGCGCCGCGCCGGCCACGGCGAAGAGGATCAGGACGGGCGGCGGGAGGTCCGTGAGCGGGCGGAAGACCAGCGAGTCGCCCGGCCCTTCCTCCAGGAACGTCGTCGCCAGGAACAGCGCCGTCGCTAGGACGGCGTCCGCGGTCCGCGGCCAGCGGGTGAACGGGCCGCGGAACCTGCCCGGCACGCCGCGGCTCGCGGGCGGAAGCTCGGTGTGCGGAGCCGTGCGGTTCATCGTCGCTCCATCGAGAGGTGTCCGATGCCCCGGCGCGGGGGCACGGGTCTTCCGGACGCACCGGGCGAGTCATCGTAATTCCGGCTCCGAGGCACCGTCACCCGTCTGCCGACGGATCCGCCCTCCGCCCCCGGGCGGAGACACCGTCCTGTTCTCCCCGCCGCGCGCGGGAGGTGCGAACCCCCCGGGCGCCGGGAGACGGCAAGGGTGCCCGCGACCACGCTGGAAGCGCTCGCCTCTTCCGCCGTCCGGCACCCAAGGCCTGCCGGTCGCCGTCCCACAGGAGCCTCGTCATGAACCGACTCACACGCCGTATCGGCGACGCGAGCGCCCGCCGCCCCTGGGTGACCGTCGCCGCCTGGCTGGCCGCCCTCGCTCTCGTCCTGCCCCTGGCCGGTCTGGCCGGCGGCTCGTTCGTCGACGACCTCGTCGCTCCCGGCAGCCGGAGCGAGAAGGCGATGGAACTTCTCGAGGAGCGCTTCCCCGAAGCGTCCGGCGGCAGTGCCGTGGCGGTCTTCGCCGTGCCCGCAGGGGACCGGATCGAGCGCCACCGGCCCGCCATCGAGGCGGCGGTCGACCGGGTCGCCGAGGTGCGGCACGTCGCCGCGGTCACCGACCCCTTCACCGCCGGCACCGTCTCGCCGGACGGACGGATCGGCTTCGCCCAGGTCACCTTCGACATATCGGCGATGGAGGTGGACCCCGAGGAGATCGACGCCCTGGGCGCCGCGGTCGAACCCGTACGCGGCGACGGCGTGACCGCCGAACTCGGCGGTGACACTGTGTTCGTCAACGCCGAGACGCCAACCTCGGGCGCGGAGGCGGCGGGGCTGCTGACCGCCCTGGTCATCCTGGTGGTCGTGTTCGGCACGGTCGTGACCGCGCTGGTCCCGATCGCGCTCGCCCTGGTCGCCGTCGCCGCCGGACTGGGCGGCATAGCTCTGCTGGCCCATGTCACGGACATCTCCACCGCCGCCCCCACGATCGGCGCGATGATCGGCCTCGGCGTCGGCATCGACTACGCCCTGTTCATCGTGGCCCGCTGCCGTGAGAACCGCGCCGCCGGCCAGGACAACCGCACCGCGCTGTCGGGCGCCATGGGATCGTCGGGCGCGGCCGTCCTGTTCGCCGGTGGCACCGTCGTCGTGGCGATGACCGCGCTCGCGCTGACCGGACTGGGCTTTCTGACCTCGACCGGCCTGAGCACCTCACTCGTCGTGCTGTTCGCCGCCGCGGCCGCCCTGACGCTGCTGCCCGCGCTGCTGACCCTGCTGGGCGACCGCATCCACAAGGACGGGCGGCTTCGCAGGTCCCGTCGGCGCCGGAGTTCCGGCCGTCCCGAGGACACGGCATGGTGGCGGTACGCCCACCGTGTCGCCGCCCGGCCGTGGCGCCATCTGCTCGCCGCGTCCGCGGTGCTGCTCGCCCTGGCCGCCCCCGCGCTGAGCATGGAGACCGGCTTCCCCGACGCGGGCGGCGACGCGGCCGACACCACCCACCGCCGCGCCTACGACCTGCTGGCGGAGGGCTTCGGCCCCGGCTTCAACGCTCCGCTGCTGGTCGTCGCCGATCTGCGCAGCCCCGGCGTGGACGCCGAGGGCATCCCGGAGCTGTCCCGGAGCCTCGCCGCCGACCCCGGCATCGCGTCGGTCGGCGAGCCGCGGATCTCCGCGGCGGGGGACACCGTCGTCCTGCCCGCGTTCCCCACCACCGCCCCGGCGGACACCGCGACCTCCGACACCCTCGAACGTGTTCTCGGCGCCGTCCCCGACAACGTCGCCATATCGGGTCTCACCGCCATGACCGACGACCTCACGCGCCAACTCGCCGACACCCTGCCGCTGTTCATCGGCGCGATCATCCTGGTGTCGTTCCTGCTGCTGATGCTGGTGTTCCGCTCCGTCGTGGTACCGCTGAAGGCCGCCTTGATGAACCTGCTGTCCATCGGCGGTGCGTACGGCGTCGTCGTGGCCGTCTTCCAGTGGGGCTGGCTGGGGGACCTGTTCAACCTCGACGAGCCCCTGCTGATCGCCTCACCCATGCCGACGATCTTCTTCGCGGTCCTGTTCGGTCTGTCCATGGACTATGAGGTGTTCCTGCTCTCGCGGGTGCGCGAGGAGTACGACGCCACGGGTGACACCGAGGAGGCGGTGGCACGCGGCATGGCGGTCACGGGCCGCGTCATCACCTCCGCCGCGCTGATCATGACCGTCGTCTTCCTCAGCTTCGTCGCCAACCCGTCGCCGCTCGTGAAGATGATGGGTTTGGGGCTGGCGACCGCGATCGTCCTCGACGCCACGCTCGTCCGCATGGTGCTGATGCCCGCGGCCATGGCCCTGCTGGGCCGCGCCAACTGGTGGCTGCCCCGCCCCCTCGACCGGCGGCTGCCCCGCATCGGCACGGAGCGCACCGACGCGCCACCGACGACGGCCGAGCCCGCGCTCGCCCCCGCCGCTCCCCGGAACAACTGAGGCTGCGCCCTGGGCCCGCGGCCGGTCACCGTGCCAGGCGGCGGCCGGCCGGCTCCCGGATCCGGTCCACGTCGGCGGCTCCCGCAGGGCCCGCTCGGGCAGCACGCACATGCCGCCCACCGTGTCGTCGACCGACAGAACGAACAGGTCGGCGGTCTCCTGGCAGTCCCGGAAGGCCGACCAGTGGTGCGTGGCCCTGAAGGCGGCCGCCCGGCAGGCGCATCCTGTCGTAGAGGGAGCCCAGCAGCGTTCCCACCAGCGGGGCCGGCAGGATCCATGCCACCGGCCGCAGCCCGGGCGGAAGGGTCACCGCCAGGCCGGCCACCCCCGCGGACGTTCCCCGGAGGGGCCGCCACCAGTCGCCGCTGTTCCAGCGCGAGCGCAGGCGCAGTGCTTCCACCGCGTCCGCCAGGGTCGTCTCGCCCGGCAGCTCGTTGCGTATCCGCCGCCGGTGTTTGACCTGCGTCACGCCCGGGGTATTCTCTCCGGCTCGATTGGCGGAGCCCCTGGCCCATATGGCAGACTGTCCGAGTTGCTCGGTCGAGTGTTGATGCTGCGCGCCTCCCGCCGGGAGGACTGGAAGCGAGTCCCACAGTACTCGTCGCCCTAACTGCCGTAAGGCAGCGCTGGGGCGGACGTACGGGAATCTTCCGGGAAGTGTGGTGCGGCACTGGCCAGGCACCCGGTGAACCTCTTTCCCAGGCAAGGGATGTTCGAACAAGGGACATCTGTGTCAGCGGGAGGGCGACACGCCCGACCGCGTGGGTCGGAGGACTCAAAGGAACACCGGGTTCCAGAGCTGTAGAGAGACAGGACTACTGAGTAGCCATGGCGGGACAGAAGATCCGCATCCGGCTCAAGGCCTACGACCACGAGGTCATCGACTCCTCGGCGAAGAAGATCGTCGAGACGGTGACCCGCACTGGTGCGTCGGTCGCGGGCCCGGTGCCGCTGCCCACTGAGAAGAACGTGTACTGCGTCATCAAGTCGCCGCACAAGTACAAGGACTCGCGCGAGCACTTCGAGATGCGCACGCACAAGCGCCTGATCGACATCCTCGACCCGACCCCCAAGACCGTTGACTCTCTGATGCGACTCGACCTCCCGGCCGGTGTCGACATCGAGATCAAGCTCTGAGGCTGGTGGGCTGAGAATGGCTAAGCAGATCAAGGGCATCCTGGGCGAGAAGCTCGGCATGACGCAGGTGTGGGACGCGAACAACCGCGTCGTCCCGGTCACCGTCGTCAAGGCCGGCCCCAACGTCGTGACCCAGGTTCGTACCAACGACGTCGACGGCTACGAGTCGGTCCAGATCGCCTTCGGCGAGATCGACCCGCGCAAGGTGAACAAGCCCCTCAAGGGCCACTTCGCCAAGGCCGACGTCACCCCCCGTCGTCACCTCGTCGAGATCCGCACCGCGGACGCCTCCGAGTACACGCTGGGCCAGGAGATCACCGCCGAGGTGTTCGAGGCCGGCGTGAAGGTCGACGTCACCGGCAAGAGCAAGGGCAAGGGCTTCGCCGGTGTCATGAAGCGCCACAACTTCGGTGGCCTCGGCGCCGGTCACGGCACCCAGCGCAAGCACCGCTCCCCCGGCTCCATCGGTGGCTGCGCCACCCCGGGCCGTGTGTTCAAGGGCCTGCGCATGGCGGGCCGCATGGGCAACGAGCGGGTCACCACCCAGAACCTGACCGTCCACGCCGTTGACGCGGAGAAGGGTCTGCTGCTCATCAAGGGCGCGGTTCCCGGTCCGAACGGCGGCCTCGTCCTGGTCCGCACCGCGGCCAAGGGGGCCTGAGGTAACCGATGAGCACTGTTGACATCCTTTCGCCGGCGGGCGACAAGGCCGGTTCCGTCGAGCTCCCCGCGGAGATCTTCGACGCCAAGGTCAGCGTCCCGCTGATCCACCAGGTCGTCGTCGCGCAGCTGGCCGCTGCCCGCCAGGGCACGCACAAGACCAAGACGCGTGGCGAGGTCCGCGGTGGTGGCAAGAAGCCGTACCGCCAGAAGGGCACCGGTCGCGCCCGTCAGGGTTCGACCCGCGCGCCGCAGTTCGCCGGTGGTGGCGTCGTGCACGGTCCCGTGCCGCGCGACTACTCGCAGCGGACCCCCAAGAAGATGAAGGCCGCCGCCCTGCGCGGTGCCCTCACCGACCGGGCCCGCAACAACCGCATTCACGTCGTCTCCGGCGTGATCGAGGGCGAGACCCCCTCCACCAAGGCCGCCAAGACGCTGTTCGGCAAGATCTCGGAGCGCAAGAACCTGCTCCTGGTCGTCGACCGCGCCGACGAGGCCGCGTGGCTGTCCGCCCGCAACCTGCCCCAGGTCCACATCCTGGAGCCGGGCCAGCTGAACACGTACGACGTTCTCGTCTCGGACGACGTGGTCTTCACCCAGGCCGCTTTCGAGTCCTTCGTGTCGGGCCCGAAGGCCAATGACACCGAAGGGAGCGAGGCCTGATGGCTATCCGTCACCCCGCCATTGCCTCGAAGGCCGCCAAGAAGGCCAAGGCCGCGCGCGTCGCCAAGGCGCGTCGCCACGCCGCCGAGGGCAAGAACACCGTCGTCACCCCGGTCAGCAAGGCGTTCACGGACCCCCGTGACGTGCTGCTGAAGCCGGTCGTGTCCGAGAAGAGCTACGCGCTCCTGGACGAGAACAAGTACACGTTCATCGTCGACCCGCGCTCCAACAAGACCCAGATCAAGCAGGCCGTCGAGGCGGTCTTCGAGGTCAAGGTCACCGGGGTCAACACGATCAACCGCGTCGGCAAGCGCAAGCGGACCCGTACGGGCTTCGGCCAGCGTGCCGGCAGCAAGCGCGCGATCGTGACCCTCGCCGAGGGCGACCGTATCGACATCTTCGGCGGTCCGACCGCCTGAGGGCGGTCCGGATCGTCCGATATCGGACGAGGACTGAGAAATGGGAATCCGCAAGTACAAGCCGACTACGCCGGGCCGTCGTGGTTCCAGCGTCGCCGACTTCGTCGAGGTCACGCGGTCCACGCCGGAGAAGTCGTTGGTCCGCCCCCTGCACAGCAAGGGTGGCCGTAACAACTCCGGTCGTGTGACCGTCCGCCACCAGGGCGGTGGCCACAAGCGCGCCTACCGCGTGATCGACTTCCGTCGTCACGACAAGGACGGCGTGCCGGCGAAGGTCGCGCACATCGAGTACGACCCCAACCGCACCGCGCGCATCGCGCTGCTGCACTACGCCGACGGCGAGAAGCGCTACATCCTCGCCCCGCGCAACCTGCAGCAGGGTGACCGCGTCGAGAACGGTCCCGGGGCCGACATCAAGCCGGGCAACAACCTGGCACTGCGCAACATCCCGGTCGGTACCACGATCCACGCGATCGAGCTCCGTCCCGGTGGCGGTGCCAAGTTCGCCCGCTCCGCCGGTGCCTCCGTGCAGCTGCTCGCGAAGGAGGGCCAGATGGCCCACCTGCGTATGCCGTCCGGTGAGATCCGCCTGGTCGACGTGCGCTGCCGCGCCACCGTCGGCGAGGTCGGCAACGCCGAGCAGTCCAACATCAACTGGGGCAAGGCCGGCCGCAAGCGCTGGCTGGGCGTCCGCCCGACCGTTCGCGGTGTGGCGATGAACCCGGTTGACCACCCCCACGGTGGTGGTGAGGGCAAGACCTCCGGTGGTCGCCACCCGGTCAGCCCCTGGGGTCAGAAGGAAGGTCGTACTCGTTCGCCCAAGAAGGCGTCGAACAAGTACATCGTCCGCCGCCGCAAGACGAACAAGAAGCGCTAGGAGCGGGTTTAGATGCCGCGCAGTCTCAAGAAGGGGCCCTTCGTCGACGACCACCTGATCAAGAAGGTGGAAGCCCAGAACGAAGCCGGCACCAAGAACGTCATCAAGACCTGGTCCCGTCGCTCCATGATCGTGCCGGCCATGCTCGGCCACACGCTCGCGGTGCACAACGGCAAGACCCACATCCCGGTGTTCGTCACCGAGTCGATGGTCGGCCACAAGCTCGGCGAGTTCTCGCCGACGCGCACCTTCCGGGGCCACGTCAAGGAAGACCGGAAGTCGAAGCGCCGCTAGGCGCGGATCGCAACAGACACGTAAGTAACTGAAGGGACAACCATGGAAGCCAGGGCCCAGGCGCGGTATATCCGCGTCACGCCCATGAAGGCCCGCCGTGTGGTGGACCTCATCCGTGGCATGGACGCCACGGAGGCCCAGGCGGTCCTGCGATTCGCTCCGCAGGCTGCCTCCGTGCCGGTCGGCAAGGTGCTCGACAGCGCCATCGCCAACGCCGCGCACAACTACGACCACCCGGACGCCTCCTCGCTGTTCATCAGCGAGGCGTACGTCGACGAGGGCCCGACCCTGAAGCGGTTCCGTCCGCGCGCCCAGGGCCGTGCCTACCGGATCCGCAAGCGGACCAGCCACATCACCGTGGTCGTCGCCAGCAAGGAAGGAACCCGGTAATGGGCCAGAAGGTAAACCCGCACGGGTTCCGGCTCGGTGTCACGACCGACTTCAAGTCGCGTTGGTACGCCGACAAGCTGTACAAGGACTACGTCAAGGAAGACGTCGCCATCCGTCGGATGATGACGTCCGGCATGGAGCGCGCCGGTATCTCGAAGGTGGAGATCGAGCGCACCCGTGACCGCGTGCGGGTGGACATCCACACCGCTCGTCCCGGCATCGTCATCGGCCGCCGTGGCGCCGAGGCCGACCGCATCCGCGGTGACCTCGAGAAGCTCACGGGCAAGCAGGTCCAGCTGAACATCCTCGAGGTCAAGAACCCCGAGACGGATGCTCAGCTGGTGGCCCAGGCCGTCGCCGAGCAGCTCTCCTCCCGCGTCTCCTTCCGTCGGGCCATGCGCAAGAGCATGCAGTCCGCCATGAAGGCCGGCGCCAAGGGCATCAAGATCCAGTGCGGTGGCCGCCTCGGTGGCGCCGAGATGTCCCGCTCGGAGTTCTACCGCGAGGGCCGTGTGCCCCTGCACACGCTCCGCGCGAACGTGGACTACGGCTTCTTCGAGGCCAAGACGACCTTCGGCCGCATCGGTGTGAAGGTCTGGATCTACAAGGGCGACGTCAAGAACATCGCCGAGGTCCGCGCCGAGAACGCCGCTGCCCGTGCGGGTAACCGCCCGGCCCGCGGTGGTTCGGACCGCCCGGCCCGTGGTGGCCGCGGTGGCGAGCGGCGCGGTCGCAAGCCGCAGCAGCAGGCTGCCGCCGAGGCCCCCAAGGCCGAGGCCGCGTCCTCCGCTCCGGCTGAGAGCACCGGAACGGAGGCCTGACCGACATGCTGATCCCCCGTAGGGTCAAGCACCGCAAGCAGCACCACCCGAAGCGCTCTGGCATGTCCAAGGGTGGGACGCAGGTTGCGTTCGGCGAGTACGGCATCCAGGCGCTCACCCCGGCCTATGTGACGAACCGTCAGATCGAGGCCGCTCGTATCGCCATGACGCGTCACATCAAGCGTGGTGGCAAGGTCTGGATCAACATCTACCCGGACCGCCCCCTCACCAAGAAGCCGGCCGAGACCCGCATGGGTTCCGGTAAGGGTTCGCCGGAGTGGTGGGTGGCCAACGTCAAGCCCGGACGCGTGATGTTCGAGCTGTCGTACCCCAACGAGAAGATCGCGCGCGAGGCCCTGACCCGTGCGGCTCACAAGCTGCCGATGAAGTGCAAGATCGTCAAGCGCGAGGCAGGTGAAGCGTGATGTCGGCCGGTACCAAGGCGTCCGAGCTGCGCGAGCTGGGCAACGAGGAGCTTCTGGCGAAGCTCCGCGAGGCCAAGGAAGAGCTGTTCAACCTCCGCTTCCAGGCGGCGACCGGTCAGCTCGAGAACCACGGCCGTCTCAAGGCGGTCCGCAAGGACATCGCGCGGATCTACACCCTGATGCGCGAGCGTGAGCTGGGCATCGAGACGGTGGAGAACGCCTGATGAGCGAGAACAACGTGACTGAGAAGACTGCTGAAGCGCGCGGCTTCCGCAAGACCCGTGAGGGTCTCGTCGTCAGCGACAAGATGGACAAGACCGTCGTCGTCGCCGTCGAGGACCGTGTGAAGCACGCGCTGTACGGCAAGGTCATCCGCCGTACGAACAAGCTCAAGGCGCACGACGAACAGAACGCCGCGGGTGTCGGCGACCGCGTCCTCCTCATGGAGACCCGGCCGCTGTCCGCGACGAAGCGCTGGCGCGTCGTCGAGATCCTCGAGAAGGCCAAGTAATTCCTGCGGGCAAACCCGCAGGTCAGTTCCGCCAGGCTCCGGGAGCCGCTCGCTGAGCGGCTCCCGGGGAACCGGCAGACACACAGGAGATAGACGTGATCCAGCAGGAGTCGCGACTGCGCGTCGCCGACAACACTGGTGCGAAGGAGATCCTTTGCATCCGTGTGCTCGGTGGCTCCGGTCGCCGCTACGCGGGCATCGGTGACGTCATCGTCGCCACCGTCAAGGATGCGATCCCCGGTGGCAACGTGAAGAAGGGTGACGTCGTCAAGGCGGTCATCGTTCGCACCGTCAAGGAGCGCCGCCGTCCGGACGGCTCGTACATCCGCTTCGACGAGAACGCCGCCGTCATTCTGAAGAACGACGGCGACCCTCGCGGCACCCGTATCTTCGGCCCCGTGGGCCGTGAGCTGCGCGAGAAGAAGTTCATGAAGATCATCTCGCTCGCGCCGGAGGTGCTGTAAGCATGAAGATCAAGAAGGGCGACCTGGTCCAGGTCATCACCGGCAAGGACAAGGGCAAGCAGGGCAAGGTCATTGCCGCTTACCCGCGCGACGAGCGTGTCCTGGTCGAGGGTGTCAACCGGGTTAAGAAGCACACCAAGGCCGGTCCGACCGCTCGCGGTTCCCAGGCCGGCGGCATCGTGACCACCGAGGCGCCGATCCACGTCTCCAACGTCCAGCTGGTCGTTGAGAAGGACGGCAAGAAGGTCGTCACGCGTGTCGGCTACCGCTTCGACGACGAAGGCAACAAGATCCGCGTTGCCAAGCGGACGGGTGAGGACATCTGATGGCTACCACCACCACTCCGCGTCTGAAGCAGAAGTACCGCGAGGAGATCGCGGGCAAGCTGCGTGACGAGTTCAAGTACGAGAACGTCATGCAGATCCCCGGCCTCGTCAAGATCGTGGTCAACATGGGTGTCGGCGACGCCGCCCGTGACTCGAAGCTGATCGAGGGCGCGATCCGCGACCTGACCACCATCACCGGTCAGAAGCCGGCCGTCACCAAGGCCCGCAAGTCCATCGCGCAGTTCAAGCTGCGCGAGGGTCAGCCGATCGGTGCCCACGTCACGCTCCGTGGCGACCGCATGTGGGAGTTCCTGGACCGCACCCTGTCGCTCGCGCTGCCGCGCATCCGCGACTTCCGCGGTCTGTCCCCCAAGCAGTTCGACGGCCGTGGCAACTACACCTTCGGTCTCACGGAGCAGGTCATGTTCCACGAGATCGACCAGGACAAGATCGACCGCGTCCGGGGTATGGACATCACCGTGGTCACCACGGCGACCAACGACGCTGAGGGCCGCGCGCTCCTTCGTCACCTCGGCTTCCCCTTCAAGGAGGCGTGAGCGAGATGGCGAAGAAGGCTCTGATCGCTAAGGCTGCTCGCAAGCCCAAGTTCGGCGTGCGTGGCTACACGCGCTGCCAGCGCTGCGGCCGTCCCCACTCCGTGTACCGCAAGTTCGGCCTGTGCCGCGTGTGCCTTCGTGAGATGGCTCACCGTGGCGAGCTGCCGGGCGTGACCAAGAGCTCCTGGTAATTCCCCTAACAGGGCATTCCAGAGGCTCTCGGTAAGCAACGGGCGTGTCAGGCGCCCTCCTCTCCATGCCATAGGCTTGGGGGGTTGGGCGCCTGACTGTCGCCCATACGACTTACTACGCCGTAGGTCCACCGCGCCGCACCCGTCCCGTCTCGGATCGGGGAGAGGGATGGCGCATCAGGAAACCCCGGCGAGAGAGGCCGAAGGCCAATTCATGACCATGACTGATCCGATCGCAGACATGCTTACGCGTCTGCGGAACGCGAACTCGGCGTACCACGACACCGTGGCGATGCCGCACTCGAAGATCAAGTCGCACATCGCGGAGATCCTCCAGCAGGAGGGCTTCATCACGGGCTGGCGTGTCGAGGACGCCGAGGTCGGCAAGAACCTCGTCCTCGAGCTGAAGTTCGGCCCGAACCGTGAGCGCTCCATCGCGGGCATCAAGCGGATCTCCAAGCCCGGTCTGCGGGTTTACGCGAAGTCCACCAACCTGCCGAAGGTGCTCGGCGGCCTCGGCGTGGCGATCATCTCCACGTCCCACGGGCTCCTCACCGACAAGCAGGCCGGCAAGAAGGGCGTGGGTGGGGAAGTCCTCGCCTACGTCTGGTAGCAGAAGGGAACGGAGGAAACAGCTATGTCGCGCATCGGCAAGCTCCCCATCGCGGTTCCCGCCGGCGTGGACGTCACCATCGACGGCCGTACGGTCTCGGTCAAGGGCCCCAAGGGCACGCTGACCCACACCGTCTCGGCGCCGATCGAGATCGCCAAGGGCGAGGACGGCACCCTGCAGGTGACCCGCCCCAACGACGAGCGTCAGAACAAGGCCCTGCACGGCCTGTCCCGCACGCTGGTGGCGAACATGATCACCGGCGTGACCCAGGGTTACGTGAAGAAGCTCGAGATCAGCGGTGTCGGTTACCGCGTGACCGCCAAGGGCTCGAACCTCGAGTTCGCGCTCGGCTACAGCCACCCGATTCTGGTCGAGGCCCCCGAGGGCATCACCTTCAAGGTCGAGGCGCCCACGCGCTTCTCGGTCGAGGGCATCGACAAGCAGAAGGTCGGCGAGGTCGCGGCCAACATCCGCAAGCTGCGCAAGCCCGACCCGTACAAGGCCAAGGGCGTCAAGTACGAGGGCGAAGTCATCCGCCGCAAGGTCGGAAAGGCGGGTAAGTAAGCCATGGCATACGGGCAGAAGATCCTCAAGGGCGACGCCTACAAGCGCGCCGCGATCAAGCGCCGTCACATCCGGATCCGCAAGCGGATCAACGGTACGGCGGAGCGTCCCCGTCTGGTCGTCACCCGCTCCAACCGTCACATCGTGGCCCAGGTGATCGACGACCTCAAGGGTCACACCCTTGCGTCGGCGTCCACCCTGGACACCTCGATCCGCGGTGGCGAGGGCGACAAGTCCGCGCAGGCCAAGCAGGTCGGCGCCCTGGTCGCCGAGCGAGCCAAGGCCGCCGGTGTCGAGGCCGTCGTATTCGACCGTGGTGGTAACCAGTACGCCGGGCGCATCGCCGCTCTGGCGGACGCCGCCCGCGAGGCCGGGCTCAAGTTCTGAGCCGGTTCCGACCAAGCGGAAACAGAGAGAGGTAATTCCAATGGCTGGACCCCAGCGCCGCGGTGGCGGTGCCGGTGGCGGCGAGCGGCGGGACCGGAAGGGCCGTGACGGCGGTGCGGCTGCCGCCGAGAAGACCGCGTACGTTGAGCGCGTCGTCGCGATCAACCGCGTCGCCAAGGTTGTGAAGGGTGGTCGTCGCTTCAGCTTCACCGCGCTGGTCGTGGTGGGCGACGGTGACGGCACCGTGGGTGTCGGATACGGCAAGGCCAAGGAGGTGCCGGCCGCCATCGCCAAGGGCGTTGAGGAGGCCAAGAAGCACTTCTTCAAGGTCCCCCGGATCCAGGGCACCATCCCGCACCCGATCCAGGGTGAGAAGGCTGCCGGCGTCGTGCTGCTCAAGCCCGCGTCGCCCGGTACCGGTGTTATCGCCGGTGGTCCGGTGCGTGCCGTGCTCGAGTGCGCCGGTATCCACGACGTGCTGTCGAAGTCGCTCGGCTCCGACAACGCCATCAACATCGTGCACGCCACCGTGGAGGCCCTGAAGGGCCTGCAGCGTCCCGAGGAGATCGCGGCCCGCCGTGGTCTGCCGCTCGAGGACGTCGCCCCCGCGGCCCTGCTGCGTGCGCGTGCCGGGGCGGGTGCGTAATCATGGCGCAGCTCAGGATTACGCAGGTCAAGTCCTACATCGGCAGCAAGCAGAACCACCGTGACACCCTGCGCTCCCTTGGTCTCAAGGGCATCAACACGCAGGTCGTCAAGGAGGACCGCCCCGAGTTCCGCGGCATGGTGCACACCGTCCGCCACCTCGTGACGGTCGAGGAGGTCGACTGATCATGGCGGAGCAGAACCCGCTCAAGATCCACAACCTCCGTCCCGCCCCCGGCGCCAAGACCGCCAAGACCCGTGTCGGTCGTGGTGAGGCGTCGAAGGGTAAGACGGCCGGTCGTGGTACCAAGGGCACCAAGGCCCGCTACCAGGTTCCGGAGCGCTTCGAGGGTGGCCAGATGCCGCTGCACATGCGCCTCCCGAAGCTGAAGGGTTTCAAGAACCCGTTCAAGACCGAGTACCAGGTCGTGAACCTCGACAAGCTGGCCGCGCTGTACCCCGAGGGTGGCGAGGTCACCGTCGAGGGTCTGGTGGCCAAGGGTGCCGTTCGCAAGAACAGCCTCGTCAAGGTGCTCGGCCAGGGCGAGATCTCCGTGGCGCTGCAGGTGACGGTGGACGCCGTCTCCGGCTCCGCCAAGGAGAAGATCACCGCCGCCGGCGGTAGCGTCACCGAGCTCGTCTGAACGCAACAGGCGTCTCGATGACTTGAGCGATCCCACCGGGGATACCCCACAAATGGGGTATCCCCGGTTGGTCGTTCCAAGGGGGGCGGTCTCGCCGGTAAGGTGGCCTGCACTGCCCACTTTTACGGAGTGCTCCTTGTGGGGCACTCTGAGCGGCAGTTGACCGTTAGCTAAGTCGTTCCTATTAGTCGAACCTCAAGACCGTCACCCTTGACGCAGTAGCGCGGGGGTCGCAGGAGGCACCGTGCTCACCGCGTTCGCCCGGGCGTTCAAGACGCCCGACCTGCGCAAGAAGCTGCTCTTCACGCTCGGCATCATCGTGATCTTCCGGATCGGTGCGCACATTCCGATCCCCGGCGTCGACTACAGGGCCGTTCAAGTCTGCCTCGACCAGGCGAACGCCAACCAGGGCCTGTTCGGCCTGGTCAACATGTTCAGTGGCGGCGCGCTTCTTCAGATCACGCTCTTCGCGCTCGGCATCATGCCGTACATCACCGCGAGCATCATCCTTCAGTTGCTGACCGTGGTGATCCCGCGCCTGGAAGCCCTCAAGAAGGAGGGCCAGGCAGGCACGGCGAAGATCACGCAGTACACCCGTTACCTGACCGTGGCGCTCGCCGTCCTGCAGGGCACCGGCCTGGTGGCCACCGCCCGCAGCGGCGCGCTCTTCCAGGGCTGTCAGACGGCCGGCCAGATCGTCCCGGACCGCTCGATCTTCACCACCATCGTGATGGTCATCACCATGACCGCCGGTACGGCCACCGTCATGTGGCTCGGTGAGCTCATCACCGACCGCGGCATCGGCAACGGCATGTCGATCCTGATGTTCATCTCGATCGCCGCGACCTTCCCGGCAGGGCTGTGGGCCATCAAGACGCAGGGCTCCCTGGCCGGTGGCTGGATCGAGTTCGGCATCGTGTGTGCCATTGGCCTAGTGATGATCGGTCTCGTCGTCTTCGTCGAGCAGGCCCAGCGGCGTATTCCGGTGCAGTACGCGAAGCGCATGATCGGCCGGAGGTCCTACGGCGGCTCGTCGACGTACATTCCGCTGAAGGTCAACCAGGCGGGCATCATCCCTGTGATCTTTGCCTCGTCGCTGCTCTACATCCCTGCACTGATCGCGCAGTTCGCCGGTGGCAGCGCCGGCTGGAAGACCTGGATCGAACAGAACCTCGCGAGGCCGAATGCTCCGCTGCACATCAGTCTCTACTTCCTCCTGATCATCTTCTTCGCCTTCTTCTACGTGGCCATCTCGTTCAACCCCGAGGAAGTCGCGGACAACATGAAGAAGTATGGTGGCTTCATCCCGGGCATCCGGGCTGGCCGACCGACCGCTGAGTACCTTTCGTATGTGCTCAACCGGATCACCTGGCCGGGCTCGCTGTACTTGGGTCTGATCGCTCTCGTGCCGACGATGGCGTTGGCTGGTTTCGGGGCAGACCAAAACTTCCCGTTCGGCGGTACCAGCATCCTGATCATTGTGGGTGTCGGCCTCGAAACGGTGAAGCAGATCGAGAGCCAGCTCCAGCAGCGCAATTACGAAGGGTTCCTCCGCTGATGCGTATCGTCCTCGTCGGGCCGCCGGGTGCCGGTAAGGGAACGCAGGCCGCGTTCCTGGCCAAGAACCTGTCGATCCCGCACATCTCCACGGGCGACCTGTTCCGGGCCAACATCAGCCAGCAGACGGAGCTCGGGAAACTCGCGAAGTCCTATATGGACGCGGGCAACCTGGT
This sequence comes from Streptomyces sp. UG1, assembly GCF_049974585.1. Taxonomy (NCBI): domain Bacteria; kingdom Bacillati; phylum Actinomycetota; class Actinomycetes; order Kitasatosporales; family Streptomycetaceae; genus Streptomyces; species Streptomyces sp. UG1. The sequence goes on from NZ_JBNGGG010000005.1 coordinate 146,363, forward strand.
GCCGGACGAGGTCACCATCGGGATGGCCAAGGACCGCATGGAGAAGCCGGACGCCGAGGGCGGCTTCCTGCTGGACGGCTTCCCGCGCAATGTGTCCCAGGCCGAGGCGCTCGACGAGATGCTCCAGTCCGAGAGCATGAAGCTGGACGCGGTGCTGGACCTCGAGGTCCCCGAGGAAGAGGTCGTCAAGCGGATCGCCGGGCGGCGGATCTGCCGCAAGGACTCCAGCCACGTCTTCCACGTGACGTACAGCCGGCCGAAGACGGAGGGCGTCTGCGACGTCTGCGGCGGCGAGCTGTACCAGCGCGACGACGACTCCGAGGAGACCGTCCGCAAGCGGCTGGAGGTCTACCACACGCAGACCGAGCCGATCATCGACTACTACAAGGCGCAGGGGCTGGTCGTCACCATCTCCGCGCTGGGCAAGGTCGAAGAGGTCACGGCGCGCGCGATGGAGGCGCTCCAGCACGACGAGGACGGTAAGCAGTAGCAGCGTTCTCGGCTCGTACGTAGCTCAGGCCGCGGTTCCCGGTACGGGGGCCGCGGCTGCTGCGTGGGGCGGGGCGCCTCGGTTCCGCCCTTATGGTTGAAGCAGTCCACTGAAGTCCCCTCCGTCCCGTCCACGAAAGGCGCCCGTCCCCATGGTGCAGATCAAGAGCCCCGAGCAGATCGCCAAGATGCGTGAGGCGGGGCTGGTCGTCGCCGCGATTCACGCGGCCACGCGTGAGGCCGCGGTGCCCGGGGCCAGCACCAAGGATCTGGACGAGGTCGCCCGCAAGGTGCTCGCGGAGCACGGCGCCAAGTCGAACTTCCTCGGCTACGGCGGCTTCCCCGCGACGATCTGCACTTCCGCCAACGAGGTCGTCGTCCACGGCATCCCGTCCGAGGACGTCGTCCTCAAGGACGGCGACATCATCTCCATCGACGCCGGTGCCATCGTCGACGGCTGGCACGGCGACGCCGCGTACACCGCGTTCGTGGGCTCCGGTCACGCTCCGGAGCTGGTCGAGCTCTCCCGGGTGACCGAGGAGTCCATGTGGGCCGGCATCGCGGCGATGAAGCAGGGCAACCGTCTGATCGACGTCTCGCGGGCCATCGAGACGTACATCCGCCGGCAGCCGAAGCCGGGCGGCGGCCGGTACGGGATCATCGAGGACTACGGCGGCCACGGCATCGGCAGCGAGATGCACATGGACCCGCACCTGCTGAACTACGTCGACCGGCGGCGGGGGAAGGGCCCGAAGCTGGTGCCCGGGTTCTGCCTCGCGATCGAGCCGATGGTGTCGTTGGGCACACCCAAGACGGAGGTCCTGTCGGACGACTGGACCGTCATCACCACCGACGGCACCTGGTCCTCGCACTGGGAGCACTCCGTCGCGCTCACCGAACAGGGCCCGCTGGTGCTGACCGCGCCCGACGGGGGCAAGGCGAAGCTCGCCGAGTACGGGATCACGGCCGCTCCGGATCCGCTCGCTTAATGATCTGCCGGTCGGGGCAGACTCCCTCGATTCGTCTTTCCGAGGGCCCTGACGTAGACTGACTCGTCGGCTCTTGTGTACCCGCATGTCTGCATGCGCCTGTATCTCCGAGGAATCTCTGAGAGGCAGGAAGGTGCACGGGTCGATCAAGGTAGTCGATTCCGAAGGGCGAAGCGTGGCCAAGAAGCAAGGTGCCATCGAGATCGAGGGCACTGTCGTCGAGTCTCTGCCGAACGCCATGTTCAAGGTCGAGCTCCAGAACGGCCACCAGGTCCTGGCACACATCAGCGGCAAGATGCGCATGCACTACATCCGCATCCTCCCTGACGACCGGGTCGTGGTGGAGCTGTCTCCGTACGACCTGACGCGTGGCCGGATCGTCTACCGGTACAAGTAGATCTTGCCCGCGCCCCGGCCTCGCCGGGGTGATGGCACTGACCCGGAGAACCTCACCCAATGAAGGTCAAGCCGAGCGTCAAGAAGATCTGCGACAAGTGCAGGGTGATCCGCCGTCACGGTCGGGTCATGGTCATCTGTGAGAACCCGCGCCACAAGCAGCGCCAGGGCTGACCGCACGATCACCTTTCTGCATTCGCAGGACTTCGCGCGACGCGAGCTGAATATGTTCATACGCAGGACCCGGGCGCTTCGGCGTCCGACACCCCCGGTTCGGAGGCCGGGGACCCAGTCCGTACCTAATCTTTGAGACAGAAGAGGCCGGCGGCTGGGAGTCGGTTCTGTGGAAGACCTCCGAAGATCACCAGGAGCCATTGAATGGCACGCGTTTCCGGTGTTGACATCCCGCGCGACAAGCGCGTGGAGGTCGCCCTCACCTACGTGTTCGGCATCGGCCGGACCCTCTCGAAGACGACGCTGGCCGAGACCGGCGTCGACCCGAACACCCGCGTTCGCGACCTCTCCGAGGAGCAGCTCGTCGCGATTCGTGAGTACGTCGACAACAACCTCAAGACCGAGGGTGACCTTCGTCGCGAGATCCAGGCCGACATCCGCCGCAAGGTCGAGATCGGCTGCTACCAGGGTCTGCGTCACCGTCGCGGTCTGCCCGTCCGCGGTCAGCGCACCAGCACCAACGCTCGCACCCGCAAGGGCCCGCGTCGCGCCATCGCCGGCAAGAAGAAGCCGGGCAAGAAGTAGTCCGCAGCGGATACCTGTCCACGGTCTTCGCTGTAGGACCGACCACCTCCCGTAGGAGTTAGCAGATGCCCCCCAAGGGACGTCAGGGCGCCGTCAAGAAGGTGCGCCGCAAGGAAAAGAAGAACGTCGCTCACGGCCACGCGCACATCAAGAGCACGTTCAACAACACGATCGTCTCCATCACGGACCCGTCCGGCAACGTGATCTCCTGGGCCTCCGCCGGCCACGTCGGCTTCAAGGGATCCCGGAAGTCCACGCCGTTCGCCGCGCAGATGGCCGCCGAGTCGGCTGCCCGCCGCGCCCAGGAGCACGGCATGCGCAAGGTCGACGTGTTCGTGAAGGGCCCGGGTTCCGGTCGTGAGACCGCCATCCGTTCGCTTCAGGCGACCGGTCTCGAGGTCGGCTCCATCCAGGACGTCACCCCGACCCCGCACAACGGTTGCCGTCCGCCGAAGCGTCGTCGCGTCTGACGCACGGTTGACTTGAGGGTTCGGGCGGTACGACTCCTTAAAGGGTTGTATCGCCCGTACCCTTGCAGTACCCGCGCCTTTCGTCTGGGTGCGGTTTCCGTCGGACGTCAAATAGCGGGCGTCCACGAAAGAAGGATCTGATCCACACATGCTGATCGCTCAGCGTCCCTCGTTGACCGAAGAGGTCGTCGACGAGTTCCGCTCCCGGTTCGTGATCGAGCCGCTGGAGCCGGGCTTCGGCTACACCCTCGGCAACTCCCTCCGCCGGACCCTCCTGTCCTCGATTCCGGGTGCGGCGGTCACGTCCATCCGTATCGACGGCGTGCTGCACGAGTTCACCACCGTGCCGGGCGTCAAGGAGGACGTCACCGACCTGATCCTCAACATCAAGCAGCTCGTCGTGAGCAGTGAGCACGACGAGCCCGTCGTGATGTACCTGCGCAAGCAGGGCCCGGGTCTGGTCACCGCCGCCGACATCGCGCCGCCGGCCGGTGTCGAGGTGCACAACCCCGACCTCGTCCTCGCCACGCTCAACGGCAAGGGCAAGCTGGAGATGGAGCTCACGGTCGAGCGTGGCCGTGGTTACGTCTCCGCCGTGCAGAACAAGCAGGTAGGTCAGGAGATCGGCCGTATCCCGGTCGACTCCATCTACTCGCCGGTTCTGAAGGTCACGTACAAGGTCGAGGCCACGCGTGTCGAGCAGCGCACCGACTTCGACAAGCTGATCGTCGACGTCGAGACCAAGCAGGCGATGCGTCCGCGTGACGCCATGGCCTCCGCCGGTAAGACGCTGGTCGAGCTGTTCGGGCTGGCCCGTGAGCTCAACATCGACGCCGAGGGCATCGACATGGGTCCGTCCCCGACGGACGCTGCGCTGGCGGCGGACCTCGCTCTGCCGATCGAGGAGCTGGAGCTCACCGTTCGGTCGTACAACTGCCTCAAGCGCGAGGGCATCCACAGCGTGGGTGAGCTCGTGGCGCGTTCCGAGGCCGACCTCCTCGACATTCGTAACTTCGGTGCGAAGTCCATCGACGAGGTCAAGGCGAAGCTGGCCGGCATGGGCCTGGCCCTGAAGGACAGCCCGCCCGGATTCGACCCGACCGCCGCCGCGGATGCCTTCGGCGCGGACGACGATGCGGACGCCGGGTTCGTCGAGACCGAGCAGTACTGAGAGCTCGGGACCGACGGGTTCGATTTGGCTGCGGGCCCGCTGTGACTGGTCGCGCAGTTCCCCGCGCCCCTTTGGGGCGCGGGGTCTCCGACGAGCAAACCCGCTCGCTCGGATACTGACCCCGGTACCTGACACGGCCGGGGCAGACACACAGGAGAAGAACCATGCCGAAGCCCACCAAGGGTGCCCGTCTGGGCGGCAGCGCCGCGCACGAGAAGCTGCTCCTCGCGAACCTCGCGAAGAACCTCTTCGAGCACGGCCGTATCACCACCACCGAGGCGAAGGCCCGCCGTCTGCGGCCGTACGCCGAGCGTCTGATCACCAAGGCGAAGAAGGGCGACCTTCACAACCGCCGTCAGGTGCTCCAGGTCATCACGGACAAGGGCATCGTCCACACGCTCTTCACCGAGATCGGCCCGCGGTACGAGAACCGTCCGGGTGGTTACACCCGTATCACCAAGATCGGTAACCGCCGTGGCGACAACGCGCCCATGGCCGTCATCGAGCTGGTCGAGGCGCTGACGGTTGCGCAGGAGGCCACGGGCGAGGCCGAGGCCGCGACGAAGCGCGCCGCCAAGGACGCCGAGGTTGCCGCTGAGGCCAAGGTCGATGTGACCAAGGCCGATGAGGCTGCGGCCGAGGAGTCGAAGGACGCCTAAGCGTTCTGCCGGGGATTGTTTGATCGCGGCTGCGGCTTCGTCGTGGCTGGTCGCGCAGTTCCCCGCGCCCCTTTGGGGCGATTGCGGGCCCGTTCCTTTTGAGGAGCGGGCCCGCATTTGTGTGGGTGAGAGGATCTCTGTGTGAGTGATGAAGTAGCGGCCGGGCATGTTCGTATCCGGCTCGATCTGTCCTACGACGGTGCCGAGTTCCACGGCTGGGCCAAGCAGGCCGGTGGTAAGCGGACCGTGCAGGGGGAGGTCGAGGATGCGTTGCGGACCGTGACGCGGTCGGGTGGGACGACGTATGAGCTGACCGTGGCGGGGCGGACCGATGCCGGGGTGCATGCTCGGGGGCAGGTCGCGCATGTCGATCTGCCGGAGTCCGTGTGGCGCGAGCACCATGAGAAGTTGCTCAAGCGGCTCGCCGGGCGGCTGCCCAAGGACGTGCGGGTGTGGGCCCTGCGGGAGGCGCCCGGTGGGTTCAACGCGCGGTTCTCGGCGGTGTGGCGGCGGTACGCCTATCGCGTCACCGACAATCCGGGCGGGGTCGATCCGCTGCTGCGCGGTCATGTGCTGTGGCACGACTGGCCCCTTGACGTCGACGCCATGAACGAGGCCGCGCGGCGGCTGCTCGGGGAGCACGACTTCGCCGCCTACTGCAAGAAGCGGGAGGGGGCCACGACGATCCGTACGCTGCAGGAGCTGAGTCTCGAGCGGGGGGACGACGGGATCGTTACCGCGACCGTCCGTGCCGATGCCTTCTGCCACAACATGGTGCGCTCGCTCATCGGGGCGCTGTTGTTCGTGGGGGACGGGCACCGGCCCGTGGACTGGCCGGGCAAGGTGCTCGCCGCCGGCGTCAGGGACTCCGCCGTGCATGTCGTACGGCCGCACGGGCTGACGCTCGAAGAGGTCGGGTATCCCGCCGACGAGTTGCTCGCGGCGCGGAACAAGGAGGCGCGGAACAAGCGGTCGTTGCCGGGGAGTGCCGGGTGTTGTTGAGGGTCAGTCGGTCGACCAGGTCGTGAGGAGTTCGCCCAGGGCGTCTGCCGTCTCGTCCGCGTCACGGCCGTCGGCGCGGGCATCGGCGGCCAGTTCCACGTGCAGGAACGTGGCGTGCCGACTCTCCGCCGACTTGCCCTGGACGTTCGTGGTGCCCTCCAGCGGGCAGCGTGCCTGCCAGCCCCGGCAGACCCGCAGTCCGTCGGCCTCCAAGCGGTCGGCCAGCGCCGTCGCCTCGCCGGACGTGCTCTGGGCCGAGCCGCCGGAGACGATGGCCTCGTACGGGCGGTCGGATCCCTCGGTGAAGCCGTGCAGTTGGAGGCCGGGCACCCCGCGCTTCTGGAGTTCCACGACGATGGTGTGGAAGGCGCTGTCCTCGCGGTGGGCGACGTCCGCGGCGTCCTTGCGGCCGGCGCGGCGGTGGGCGCCGGCGACGACCAGGGAGCCCGAGGGGGTGTTCTCCAGGAGCCGGACGCCAAGTGTCTCGGTGTCGCGGTCGGACACCGGGTGCGGGATCTGGACGTTCCAGCGCACGCCGGAGTCCGCGGTCAGATAGAGGCGGCCCCAGCGGGCGGCCTCGCCGTTCTTCCTGACGGCGGCGATCTCGTCGTAGCGGCGGCCGGAGTCGGTGTCGGTGAGGCGGGTGACGCCGAGGCCGAGAGGGGCCAGGGTTTCCTCGGCCTCCGCCGCGTCGCCGTCCAGGAGAGCCCCTACGCCGCGCGCCAGTTGCTCGCGCTCGTCGTCGCCGGGCGGTGTGTAGGGGTCGTCAGGGGCGAAGTCGGCCGTGTACGTGAGGATCCGGCTGCGGAGGTCGACGAGTTCCCGGGCCTGCGGAATTGTGTGTTCCGTTTCATCGGGCGATGGCGTATTGCAACCGGCCAACGCCAGAATCAAAACCATTTGAGCAAGAACGCGAGCGGACTGTGACCATCTTGTGATGGCATAGGCCGTGTGTGTTGTGGGGCGCGTGTGAGTATGTCGCGGTGACATTTCGTAAGTCTCTCCGTATAGGTCGCTCGCTGGCGGTTCTGGGGGCTCTGGCCGGGTTGCTCGCCGCCTGCACCTCCGCCGAGGCGTCCGGGGTGAAGGTGAAGCCGGGCGGGCGCTCGTTCACCGTCGCCGCCGCGGGTGATGTGCTCATCCACCCCGAGCTGGTCGAACAGGCGGCCAAGGACGCCAAGAAGACCGGTAAGGGGGAGGCCGGACTGGACTTCGGACCGCTCATGGCCGGCGTCAAGCCGGTCGTCAGCAAGGCCGATCTGGCCATCTGTCACATGGAGACGCCGGTCGGCACGCCCAAGGGCCCGTTCGAGGGTTACCCGGACTTCCTCGTCCCACCGCAGATCCTCACGACCCTCAAGGATGTCGGATACGACACCTGCTCCACGGCCTCCAATCACACCTTCGACCACGGCCTCAAGGCCGTGAAGCGCACCCTGGACGCGATGGACAAGGTGGGTCTCGGACACACCGGGTCCGCGCGTACGCCTGACGAAGCAGAACAGATCAACGTTCGGGACGTCAACGGCGTCAAGGTCGCCCACCTGTCCTTCTCCTGGGAGTCCTTCGGCCACCCGACGCCCGAGAAGGAGAAGTGGGCGTTCAACAAGACCGGCACGGACGCGATCAAGGGTGCGGAGGCGCGGGCCCGTAAGAAGGGCGCCGAGGTGGTGATCCTGTCGATCCACTGGGGCAACGAGCACTACAACGAGCCGACTCTTCCGCAGTTGCGGCTGGCCGAGTGGCTCAGCGAGAAGACCGGGATCGACCTGGTGATCGGACACCACTCCCATGTGGTGCAGCCGATCCAGAAGGTCAACGGCACCTGGGTCGCCTACAGCCTCGGCAACCAGGTGGCCCGTCACTCCGTGCCGTCCGGCCTCACCGAGGAAGGCGCGATCGGCTGGTTCGAGTTCCGGGAGACGACCGACGGGGGCTGGGACGTCAGCGCCCGCTACCGGACCACGCTGGTCGACATCCCGCCGGAGGTGGAGCCCGGTGAGGACCTGCCCGAGGGCGTGGTCCAGGACCACCGGGTGGTGGATGTGCAGCAGGTGCTCGACAGCGCCGACGGGCTGTCCGACGAGCGGCTCGCCCGCTACCGGCTCGCCGAGGACCGCACCCGCGGGTTCCTCTACAACCGGGGTGCCCCGGGCGGCGACGGACTGGAGCAACTCTCGTCGGGGACGTGACAAGCGACACAGTCAGCGCGCCGGAGCCCAACCCCGTCGCGCGTTAACAGTCTTCTTAAGTGACGGCGTCTCATGACCGCGTCCGCGGTGGTTCCTGCGAGCGCCCGAGTAGTGAAGAGGCGAAGGAAACCACCGGTGACTTCAACGCAAGGCATGCGGCGCGGGCGGCGCCGCATGCGCAGACGCGCGGACATGCCGCTCCTGGGTGGTATACGACCGCCGATCGCGCTGCTGTGCCTGCTTGTCCTCGGCCTGGCCGGGCTGACCGCCAAGGTGCTCGGTCCCGCCGGTGAGCCGGCCGTGCCCAAGGCGGTACTGAACTCGCAGGAGTACTTCGCGCAGGACGGCGCCATCGCCCTGCGCGCGTCCATCGACGAGCGGGTCACCGACCTGAACCGCATGGCGGACGCACTGAACGCGGGGGAGCCCGCCGATCCGGAGCGCGTGCTGTCCGATCTGAGCCGGACCTACCAGAAGTGGACCGGCACCACCGTGCTGGACCTGGAGAGCGGGAAGATCCTCGCCGCCCGGGGTGAAACGATTCCCCTCGCCTGGCTCGACAAGGACGTCCTGACCGGGGAAAACGCCCTGACGCCCCGTATGGTGCGGCTGGAGACCGGCGACGTACGGCTGATGACCATGGCGGTCCTCGACCGGAAGGACGGGCCGCAGCAACTGCTGATCGCGTCCAACAGCCTGGCCGTGCCCCCCTTGAACCTGGGAATCGACCGCTCCATGGCGGTCGTGGCCCGAAACGGCGAGATCCTCGCCACGGCCGGGTTCGCGCAGGCCGAGGCGCTCACCTCGGACACGGCGCGCGAGGAACTGGACCACCTGCGCAAGCAGATGACCCGGCTCGCCGACCGGGCCGCCAAGGAGAGCGAACAGGACCCCATCAGCGCCAGAGAGCCGGGCTCCCGCGGCTACCCGGGCGTCAGCGGAACCCTGCTCGGCGACACCTACAACGGCCGCATCGCCACCGGCGGATACGCCTCCCTGGCCTCCGCCGACCCCGAGGAGCGCAAGAGCGTCGGCGCGGGTCTCGGGCTGACCGTCGTGGCCCTGCTGCCCGTGGTGCAGGAGAAGGCCGTCGGGCAGGAGCGGGAGCTGTACGGACTGGTGGCGGCCGGTGTCCTGGTGGTCTTCGGACTGCTGGCGGCGGCCCTGCTGTGGATGGCCGTGCAGCGCCCCCTGCTGACGCTCTTCCTGGAGTCCCGCCGGCTGGCCCGCGGCGATCTGACCCGCCCCGTCGCCGCACCCCGCTGGGGCGAGGCCGCCCGCGTCGGCGCCGCCCTGGAGAAGCTGCGCGCGCAGCTCTCCGGCGGCGGAGCCGAGCCCCGCGCCAAGGACGGCAAGGGCCGCCGGGGCCGGCTCGGACTGCGGGTGCCGCTGGCGCTGACCGCCGTGCTGCTGTTGCTGTGGTGCGTGCCGGTCGGTCTGCTGCTCAACCGCACGGACGCCTCGGTGAGCGTGCCCAGCACCATGGTCAACGACCAGCGCGACCGCACCGACCTCGTCGCCGACCGGGTCCGCCGGGCCCTCAACGAGGCCCAGGCCGACCTCGCCTCCATCTCCCGGCTGATCGACGCGGACGACCCCGACGCCACCACGGACGTGCTCGACGGCGCCCTGCGCAAGCACTCGCGGTACGGCTCCCTGTACGTCGTCGGCGAGGGCGGCGATGTCCTCGCCCGCGCCGGGGCGGAGCCGAACGCCGCCTGGAGCGGGGACGAGAAGAACGACTCGCTCATCCGGGTGGCCGGAGAGGGCGGCAAGAAGCCGGTCGTCCAGGCCGGGGCCGCCGTACCGGACAAGAAGGGCATGACCCTGGTCGGCGAGGTGCGGGTGGAGTTCCTGAACTCGCTGCTGAACCGGCCCGGGCTCGGCGAGGTCCGGGTGGTCGATGCCAGGGCCAGGACGATCGCCGCCAGCGACGGCTTCCTCGCCTTCGAGGAACTGCCGCGCGAATCGCTCACCAGCCTGGTGCGGGCGGGCGCCGTCCAGGCCGGTGCGGGCCCCGTGGAGAACGGGCTGCTGATCCGTGAGGGGCGCTCCGTCACCGTCGCCGCCGCCGCGCCCTTCTCCGGCGGCGGTGTGGCCGCCGACATCGGCTGGACCGTCGTGAGCTGGCAGAACGCCAAGCACTTCGAGATCACCCCGTACGAGCGCGAGGACCGCAGCGTGCTCGCCGGGATGCTCGGGCTCGCGCTGATCGTGGTCTGCCTGGGCTGGATCCACCTGGTCGTGGTCCGGCCGCTGCGCGCGCTGGCGAGCAGCGCCGAGAAGCTGGCCGACGGCGACCTCAAGACCGTGCTGTACCCCCGCTACCACGACGAGGTCGGGGCCGTCGTCCGCAGCCTGGAACTGGTCCGCCAGCAGTTGCAGGCCCGCAGGCAGAACCAGGCGCGCCGGAGTGCCGAGCCCCGGCTCGGCGCCGGAGGAAGGTGACCGGCTGTGCTGTACCTCTACTTCGTGCTGCTGATCGGCGGGGTGAGCCTGCTGATCGCGGGCATCATCGAGCAGCGCAGGCACTACGCCGCCCTGCACACCATCCCTTCCCGGGTGCTGGTCAACGGCATCCGCGGCAAGTCGTCCATCACCCGGCTGTGCGCGGGCGCGCTGCGCGGCGGTGACCTGGTCACCGTGGCCAAGACGACGGGCACCGCGGCCCGCTTCATCCACCCGGACGCCACGGAGGAGCCGGTCTACCGCAAGTTCGGCATCGCCAACGTGGTGGAGCAGATCGGCATCGTCCGCCGGGCCGCCACCTACCGCCCCGACGCCCTGGTCATCGAGTGCATGGCGGTCATGCCGGCCCTGCAGGAGGTCAACCAGAGCAAGCTGATCCGCTCGACGATCGGCGTGCTGTGCAACGTCCGCGAGGACCACCTCGCCGAGATGGGGCCCACCCTGGACGACGTGGCGCGCTCGCTGTGCCGCTCGATGCCTCAGGACGGCATCTGCGTCACCGCCGAGAAGGAGCGCTTCCACATCCTCCAGGAGGAGGCGGACGCCCGGAACTGCCAGTTGATCTACGCCGACCCGGAGACGGTCACCGACGAGGAGCTGCGCGGCTTCAGCTGGTTCACCTTCAAGGAGAACGTCGCCATCGCGCTGGTCGTGGCCGACCTGCTCGGCGTCGAGCGCAAGGTCGCGCTCCAGGGCATGTACGACGCCCCGCCGGACCCCGGTGTGCTGTCCGTGGAGAAGTACGTCACGCCCGAGGGCAAGCGGCTCGCCTTCGCCAACGTGTTCGCGGCCAACGACCCCGAGTCGACGCTGATGAACATCAACCAGCTCCTCGACCTCGGCGCGATCCGCCGCCCCCTGAACGTCGTGATCAACTGCCGCCCCGACCGGGTGGAGCGCAACGGGCAGATGGGCGAGATCATCCCCGACCTGCGGCCGGACAACGTCTTCGTCATCGGCCACCCCTCCAAGAGCGCCATCGACGCCATCCCCGCCGACTGGCGCGACCGCGCCGTGGACCTGGGCGGTGAGCGCCGCTCGGCGGACGAGTTCATGCCGACCCTGCTCGGCCGGATGTCCGACGGCTCCTCCCTGGTCGCCATCGGCAACATCCACGGCCAGGGCGAGGAACTCCTGGAGTACCTCGCCGAGCTGCCCGCGGACGAGAGCGACGCCGACGAGGCCGCCGCCCCGGCCGCCGCCGCGGCGCACCAGCCGCAGCGCCTGGACCCGTACGCCTCGTACCCCACGGCCTACGAGGAGCGGTACCAGGCCTCGCAGACCCAGGAGATCCCGGTGATCACCATCCCGGCCGCCCAGGCACCGGGCGCCTATGCCGGTGCGTACGGCCAGGGCCAGTACCACGGCGAGACCCAGAGCTACGGCCACGGCGAGCAGCCGGCGGTCTCGGAGTGGTTCCGTGACCCGCGCCAGCCCTCGCACGATCCCGGCCGGCAGCAGCCGTACGGCTACGGCGCCGCACCGGAGCCGCAGCCGTACGACGACGGAGGGGGACACCCGCCGCGCGCCTGACCCGGCCCGCCGGCCACCGCCCGTCCCGCACCCGCACCCGTACCCCTTCGTCCGGAGACCCCGTTGACCACCGCCGCCCTGACCCCCGAGATGGCCGCCCTGGGCATCGCCATAGGCCTGTTCTTCTCGCTGCTGTGCTATCTGACGACCAACCTGTCGCCCGGCGGCATGATCACGCCCGGCTGGCTCGCCCTCACCCTCATCGAGGACCTGCAGCGCGCGGCCATGGTGGTGGGCGTCACCGCCCTCACCTACGGCGGCACCAAGATCATGCAGCGGCTGGTGATCCTCTACGGCAAGCGGCTGTTCGCCGCGGTGGTGCTGCTGGGCGTGCTGCTGCAGGCCACGGTGATGATCGTGCTCTCGATCGAGTTCCCGCTGTTGTACGGCAACCAGACGCTCGGCTTCATCGTGCCGGGCCTGATCGCCTACCAGATGGTGCGCCAGCCCAAGGGGGCCACGCTGCTGGCCACCGGCACCGTCTCCCTCATGGCCTACATCGTCGTCGCCGCCGGGCTGCTGCTCGGCATCATGCCGACCGTCTGAGAACCCAGGAGCAATCGATGGCAGGGAAGAAGAAGTCGCGGCCCGTCGTCACGGGCCTGGTGCTGCTGGCGCTCGTCGGTGCCTCCGGCTACCTCACGCTGGAGCTGCGCAAGCAGGAGGAGCAGGGCGTCACCGAGGTGCGCAACGTCGGCGTCCTGGAGGGCGGCCGCAGCTCCGGCGCCTCGGCGGACACCGGCAAGGAGACCTGGTCCCGGCTGGAGAACCCGGCGCGGTCCGTGCTGCGCGGGTCCGACGGCCAGATCAGGGCCGTGTTCACGGACGGCGCCCGCACCGCGACGCTGACCGGCCCGGCCCGCACCTTCCAGGAGCCGACCTCGACCGCGTCCAAGGTCAGCACCACGGACTGGGTGCGGCTGATGCCGGAGCCCTGGAAGAAGGGCGCGGAGCAGCAGAAGTGGTTCAAGGACTGGTACGCCGAGTACAAGGACAGCAAGGAGGACGACATCTTCGCGTTCGCCTTCCAGTACGTGGCGGGCGCGCCGGAGAAGAAGGACGAGCAGGGCACCGTCTACGCCGGTGACGCGAACTTCGGTCCGCTGAACACGAGCGGGGCCGAGGGCGGCGACCTGCGCCTGGAGCAGTCCGACTTCTACGACTACCTCGGGGTGCAGTACCCCTTCCGGGACGGCGTCATCGGGCAGCCCGAGAGCATGCGGGCCCGCTCCATCGACTGCTCGGGCTTCATCCGCATGGTGCTGGGCTACCGGGCCCGCCACCCCCTGATGTCCTCGGACACCTCGGGCGACGGGCTGCCCCGCACCGCCAACGGCATGGCCCGCTCCAAGGTGGGCGTCGACATCCTGCCGCTCACCGGCATCACGGCGAAGGACCGGCCGTCCGCCATCGACCAGCTCCAGCCGGGCGACCTCACCTTCTTCAAGCTCGACACCCGCACCGGAGAGCGGCTCGACCACGTCGGCATGGTCCTCGGCCATGACACCGAGGGGCACCTGATCTTCGTGTCGAGCCGCGAGGAGGTCAACGGGCCCACCATCGGCGACGTCGGCGGCGTGTCCCGGCTCGACGGCAACGGCTACTACGCGAAGACGCTGCGCAGCGCGAAGCGCCTGTAGGCGCGGGGCGCGGGCGGGCACGCGAGCGGCGGTCGACTTCTCGTCGACCGCCGCTTCTCGTCCGGTTGCCGGCCGCTACTCGTTGGCCGCAGCCGACGCCTGGGCCTCGCCCCGCCTGCGGATCTGGCGGAACGTGAACTCGGCCAGGTCGTCGCCGGTCCGGTAGACCTTGGTGTCCTTCTCCGTCACGTCCCGGCCGCTGGTGAAGCCGGAGATGGTGAAGTAGGCGTAGCGGCCGTAGGAGTTGGCGGTCGACAGGCAGATGGACGAGGTGCAGAAGTCCTTGATGCCCTTGCCGGACAGCGACCTGATGATGTCCTTCTGGGTGTTGACCCGGCCCTTGACCTTGGTGGCCTGCGCGGCGTTGTCGAAGACCGCCACGCCGACCGTCACCGCGATGCCGTCCTTGACGTACGACACGCGCATGAAGCGGGTGCAGTCGCTGTCGGTGAGGATCTTCGGGAGGCCGCCCCTGGTGACCGCGGAGCAGCTCTTGGTGTCGTCCGTCGCACCCTTCTTGTACACCGTGTCGCCCATGGTGAGCTGGGTGCCCGGGAAGAGGATCTGCGCGCCGAGCGGGGCGGTGTCCTTGTTCTTGCTGGACACGAAGTCCTTCGGGTCCAGCGGCGGCGGGGCGCTCGTGGGCGCGAAGGACGGGGCCGCGGCGGACTCGCCCGGCAGGGTCGCGGTTCCGGGCAGGTCCGAAGCCGGCTTGTTCGAGGCGGTGTTGCTGTCGTTCGCGGACACCACGGCCACGGCGACGGCGGCACCGATGGCGACGGTGGCGAGCGCACCGCCGCCGATGAACAGCATGCGGCGCCGCTTGTTGCGGGTCTCGGAGGCCTCGGCGAGCGCGGCCCAGTCCGGGGTCTGATCGGCGCCGTCGTTCCACGGCTGCTGGGAATGCGGTTTCCAGGGATCCCACTGGGACTGGGGTCCCCCCTGCTGCCCGTAGCTCATGGGGCGCATCTTAGACGGCCCTGGGGTGTGCCGGACCGCCCCAAGAGGCGCATGGGCACCTGGCGTTCACGTGGTGAGCGAGAGCAAAAGCGACATCTCCGGGTGGTTGGTACGACGTGCCGGGGGGCGGGTGTGGCCGGCCGGGGGTTCGCCGTATGACGTCTCACACTTCCTCCATCCGCTCCTCCATCCGCCGAGCACGGTTACGCTGTGTGATCCGGCCGTGGCGGTGGCGGCAGCCCTCGGGGTCCGGGGCACCCGTTTTGACCCGGCCGTGGCGCCGCAGGTATCCTGCATGTTCGTTGTGTATTGGCTTGCTCATTCTCACGGGACGGGCCCTTACACCGGTCCACCGGGCCGATGACCAGCGACCCCACTACGCGGTATGCGTCGCCGCCGTGCGGTCCAGGCTGTCGTGATCGTTTCGGTGACCTGTTCAGGACCATTCACTCGAAGCGAAGGCTACGAACCGTGCGTACGTACAGCCCCAAGCCCGGCGATGTGACGCGCCAGTGGCACGTCATCGACGCTCAGGACGTCGTCCTGGGTCGTCTCGCCACCACTGCTGCGACGCTCCTCCGGGGCAAGCACAAGCCGATCTACGCGCCGCACGTCGACGCTGGTGACTTCGTCATCATCATCAACGCCGACAAGGTGCACCTCTCCGGCAACAAGCGGACCCAGAAGATGGCGTACCGCCACTCCGGCTACCCGGGTGGTCTGCGCTCCGTCCGTTACGACGAGCTCCTCGACAAGAACCCTGAGAAGGCGATCGAGAAGGCCGTCAAGGGCATGCTCCCCAAGAACTCCCTGGGCCGTCAGATGCTCTCGAAGCTGAAGGTCTACAAGGGTGACCAGCACCCGCACGGCGCGCAGCAGCCGCAGCCGTACGAGATCACCCAGGTCGCGCAGTAAGTCCGGCCACCCCCTAAGACTGAAGAGAATCTGAGGAGAATCGTGGCCGAGACCACTGCCGAGCAGCCGCTCGAAGAGCTTGACATCGACAGCTACACCACCGAGTCCGAGGTTCCGGTGGAGGGTGAGTACACCTCCGAGTCCCTCGCCTCGCGCTTCGGTGAGCCCCAGCCCGCCGCCGGCCTGGGCCGCCGCAAGAACGCCATCGCGCGCGTTCGCATCGTGCCGGGTTCCGGCAAGTGGAAGATCAACGGGCGGACGCTCGAGGACTACTTCCCGAACAAGGTGCACCAGCAGGAGGTCAACGAGCCGTTCAAGGTTCTTGAGCTCGAGGGCCGCTACGACGTCGTCGCCCGTATCGCCGGTGGCGGTGTCTCCGGCCAGGCCGGTGCGCTGCGTCTCGGTGTCGCCCGTGCGCTGAACGAGGCCGACGTCGACAACAACCGCGGCCCGCTGAAGAAGGCCGGCTTCCTGCGCCGCGACGACCGTGCGGTCGAGCGCAAGAAGGCCGGTCTGAAGAAGGCCCGCAAGGCCCCGCAGTACAGCAAGCGCTAAGCGCAGGCTGCCTCTGCTCGTACTTCAGGTACGCGGTACTCCGAACGCCCCGACGGCACGCCACAGTGCCGTCGGGGCGTTCGTCTTATCCCTGGGCTCGGGCGTATAACGGCACAAGACGTTGAGACGGTCAGGCGTTCAACGTCTTGTGTGATCCGATGCCTATTGAAGTTTCCTCAGGAGGACAAGTGGGACGACTCTTCGGCACGGACGGCGTGCGTGGTGTCGCCAACGCGGATCTGACGGCCGAGATGGCGCTCGGTCTGTCCGTGGCGGCGGCACATGTACTGGCCGAGGCGGGCACCTTCGAGGGCCACCGGCCGACTGCGGTGGTCGGACGGGACCCGCGCGCGTCCGGGGAGTTCCTGGAGGCCGCCGTGGTGGCCGGTCTGGCGAGCGCGGGTGTCGACGTGCTGCGGGTCGGTGTGCTGCCGACGCCGGCCGTCGCCCACCTCACCGGCTCGCTCGGCGCCGACCTCGGCGTCATGCTCTCCGCCAGCCACAACGCCATGCCCGACAACGGCATCAAGTTCTTCGCCCGCGGCGGCCACAAGCTCGCCGACGAGCTGGAGGACCGGATCGAGTCGGTGTACGAGGCCCACCGGCACGGTGAGCCCTGGGAGCGGCCGACGGGCTCGGGGGTCGGGCGCGTGCGGTCCTACGACGAGGGCTTCGACGAGTACGTCGGCCATCTTCTCGGCGTGCTGCCCAACCGGCTGGACGGGCTGAAGATCGTCCTCGACGAGGCGCACGGCGCGGCGGCGGGAGTGTCGCCGGAGGCGTTCCGGCGGGCCGGGGCCGAGATCGTCACCATCGGTGCCGAGCCGGACGGGCTCAACATCAACGACGGCTGCGGGTCCACGCACCTCGACAAGCTCAAGGCCGCGGTCCTCGAGCACCGCGCCGACTTCGGCGTCGCGCACGACGGGGACGCCGACCGGTGCCTGGCCGTGGACCACACCGGCGAGGAGGTGGACGGCGACCAGATCCTCGCCGTCCTCGCGCTGGCGATGCGGGAGCGGTCCGAGCTGCGGGCCGAGACCGTCGTGGCGACCGTGATGTCCAATCTCGGGTTCAAGCTGGCGCTGGAGCGCGAGGGCCTGAAGCTGGTGCAGACCGCCGTCGGTGACCGGTATGTGCTGGAGGAGATGAAGGAGCACGGCTACGCCCTCGGCGGGGAGCAGTCCGGGCACGTCATCATCCTCGATCACGCCACGACCGGTGACGGCACGCTGACCGGGCTGCTGCTGGCGGCGCGGGTCGCTGAGACCGGACGGACGCTTCGGGAGCTGGCGTCGGTCATGGAGCGGCTGCCGCAGGTGCTGGTCAATGTGCCGGACGTGGACAGGTCGCGGGTCGCGAGCTCGGCCGAGCTCGCCGCCGCCGTCACCGAGGCGGAGCGGGAGCTGGGGGAGACCGGCCGGGTGCTGCTTCGGCCCTCCGGTACCGAGCCGCTGGTGCGGGTCATGGTCGAGGCCGCGGACATCGATCAGGCCCGGTCGGTGGCGGGGCGGTTGGCCGACTCGGTGAAGTCCGCGCTCGGGTAGGTCCCGGGAGGACCCTTTCGGGCGAGGTCCCGGGAAAGCCCCCGAGGGGCCCTTTGGGCGTTTGGGCGTTGTGGTTCCGGTCTCTTGTCACAGCCGGATGAAACGGTCTTGCCGAGGACTCAAATCCCCCACACGCCACCCTGATTCGCCCAGCCGCCCGCGCTCGCGCTGCCATATTCGACAACCACTTCGGAGGTGGTTGTGACGAATGAGGTTGCGCACGTGGCCGGAGGCACCGCCGGACGCATCGCCGATCTGGGCCGCCGCGAGGAGCGGGCGGTGCGGGGCGGCGGGGCGCGCAGGCGGGGGGAGTTCGGGGCCCGGGAGCGGATCGAGCGGCTGGTGGACAAGGGGTCCTTCAGCGAGACCGGGCTGTTCGTGCGGGCACGGCCGACCGGCGACGGCGGCCGGCGCCCCTACGGCGACGGCGTCGTCACCGGGTACGGCACCGTCGACGGGCGCCGGGTGTGCGTGTTCGCCCAGGACTCCTCCGTGTTCGGCGGGAGCATGGGCGAGGCGTTCGGCGAGAAGACCGTCGCCCTGATGGACCTCGCCCTGAAGACCGGCTGCCCGGTCGTCGGGCTCAACGACTCCGGCGGCGCCCGCATCCAGGAGGGCGTCGCCTCGCTCGCCCTCTACGCCGAGCTGGTGCGCCGCAATGTGCAGGCGTCCGGGGTGATCCCGCAGATCTCCGTGGTACTGGGGCCGTGCGCGGGCGGTGCCGCCTACTCGCCCGCGATCACCGACTTCACGGTGATGGTCGACGGAGCCTCGCACATGTTCGTCACCGGCCCCGACGTCATCGAGGCCGTCACCGGCGAGCGGGCCACCGCCGAGGAACTGGGCGGCGCCCGCACCAGCAACGCCGTCAACGGCAACGCGCACTTCCTCGCCGCCGACGAGCAGGACGCCCTGGACGTCGTACGCGATCTGCTGTCGTATCTGCCCGCCAACAACCTGGAGCGGCCCCCCGAGTACGCGCCGGGTCCCACCCCGGACGGGGTCCGGCTCGACTCCGTCGTCCCGGACCGGACCGGGCAGGCCTACGACATGCGGGAGATCCTGCGGGCGGTCGTCGACGACGGTGAACTGCTGGAGGTGCAGGAGCTGTTCGCGCCGAACATCGTCTGCGCCCTGGCCCGCGTCGAGGGCCACTCGGTCGGCGTCGTCGCCAACCAGCCGCTGCACGCCGCCGGCGTCCTCGACATCGACGCCTCCGAGAAGGCGGCACGCTTCGTACGGTTCTGCGACGCGTTCGGGATCCCGCTGCTGACCTTCGCCGATGTGCCGGGCTATCTGTCCGGCGTACGGCAGGAGCGGGGCGGGATCATCCGGCGCGGGGCCAAACTGCTGTACGCGTACGCCGAGGCGACCGTCCCCAAGGTCACGGTGGTGGTACGCAAGGCGTACGGCGGCGGATACGCCGTGATGGGCTCCAAGCACCTGGGGGCCGACATCAACCTCGCCTGGCCCACCGCCCGTATCGCGGTGATGGGCGCCGAGGGCGCGGTGGGCGTCCTGCACCGGCGTGAACTGGCCGCCGCCGACGACCCCGAGGCGCTGCGGGCCCGGTTGGTCGCCGCGTACGAAGAGACCCACGGCACGCCCTACCTCGCCGCCGAGCGCGGCTACGTCGACGGCGTCATCGCGCCGCGCGACACACGTGACCACATCTGCCGGGCGCTGCGGGCCCTGCGCGGCAAACGCGCGCCGCTGCCGCAGCGCCGGCACGGCAACATCCCGCTCTGACCGGAGGGAGGGAAGCCCCGGGGGCGTGTCCAACACCTCAAGACGGGCTCGCCGGGCCCTGGCACAGGCTCGCCGCGGCCCGGTGAGCGCCGTGAGCATGGTGAGCATGGTGATTGCCAATGAGCACGATGAGCACGGGTGAGCGTCGTGAGCACGGTGAGCACGGCGCGATCGCATGGCTTCGGAAGACCGCCCGTCCACCCCGCGGGCCGGGCAGGACACGACCCGCTCGCCGACCCGCATTCCCGCAAGCCCCGCCCCTTCGGCCGCACCGCCCGCACGAACCCCGCATCCGACTCGCCCGACCGCCCGCACAGTCCCCCACGCATCTGACCCGCCGGGACCGGCAGTTGCTCGTCCAGCCGATTCCGGACGTGAGGAGCCACGCCAGATGGACAGCCGTCGCCCCCCGCTCGCACCCGCCTGCCGGACTCTGCCGCAGTACGTGCGGCACTGGGCCGAAGTCGCCCCGGAACGCCGGGCGTTCACCTTCGTCGATCACCCCGCGCCGCACTCGCGCGGCGTCCACCGCACGCTGACCTGGCGGCGCCTGGACCTGCGGGTGCGCGCGCTGGCCGCCCGGCTCGCCGAGGTGGCGGAGCCGGGGGCGCGGGTCGCGCTGCCGTGTCCGCAGGGGGTGGAGTACGTCACCGGGTTCCTCGGGGTGCTGGCCGCCGGGATGGTGGCCGTACCGCTGTATCCGCCGGGCCTGCCGGGGCATGCGGACCGGCTCGCGGGCGTGGTGGCCGACGCGTGCCCGGCCGCCGTCGTGACCACGAGCCCTGCCCGGCAGGAGGTGCGGGACTTCTCGGCTGGGACGGTGGGTGACGGCCGCACGCCGGTCGTCTGTGTCGACGAGGTGGCCGACGACGACGCCCGGGGGTGGCGGCCGCTCGACCTGGCCGACGCCGGGGCCACCGCGTATCTCCAGTACACCTCCGGTTCGACCCGCGCCCCGGCCGGTGTGGAGGTCACCCACGCCAACGTCGTCGCCAACGCCCGCCAGGCGCTGACCGCGTACGGCGCCGACGTCCATCCCGTGACGTGCGTGGGCTGGCTGCCGCTCTACCACGACATGGGGCTGGTGCTCAGCGTGGCCGCGCCCGTGGTGCGCGGGCTGCTGTCGGTGCTGATGGATCCGGCCGCGTTTGTGCACGAGCCCGTGCGCTGGCTGCGGCTGCTCGCCGCGCATCCGCGTGCCGTGAGCGCCGCGCCCAACTTCGCGTACGACTACTGCGCGTCCGCCGTCACCGAGGCCCAGAAGGCGGATCTCCGGCTCGACGGGGTCACCGCGCTGATCAACGGCAGCGAGCCGGTGCGCCCCGGCACCGCCGACCGCTTCCACGCCGCCTTCGCCGGCCAGGGGCTCGCGCCGACGACGCACTGCCCCTCGTACGGGCTCGCCGAGGCCACCGTCTTCGTCAGTGCCGCCCGGCCCGGTGCGCCGCTCGGCCGTTTCGCGCTGGACCGCGACGCCCTCGCCGCCGGGAAGGCGCTGCCCGCGCGGCCCGATGACCCCAGGGCCGTGCTGCTGGCCGGCTGCGGGACCCCTGCGGGGCAGCGCGTCCGCATCGCCGACCCTGCCGGTCGGGCCGTCCTGGGGGAGGGGGAGATCGGCGAGATATGGGTGCAGGGTCCCAACGTCGGGCGCGGCTACTGGAACCGGGCGCAGGAGAGCGAGCGGGTCTTCGGGGCCCGGCTCGCGGACGCCGGGGACGCGCCGGACGGCCGGTGGCTGCGCACGGGTGACCTGGGGGCGGTGCTGGACGGGCAACTGCTCGTCACCGGCCGGCTGAAGGACCTCGTTATCGTCGACGGCCGCAATCACTACCCGCAGGACCTGGAGGCCACGGCTCAGGAGGCACACCCGGCCGTACGACGGGACCGGCTGGCCGCGTTCGCCGTGCCCGGTGCCGCGGGGGAGGGGGAGCGGGTCGTGATCGTCGCCGAGCACGTGCGCACCGCGACCCTGGCCGCCCTGGACGTACCGGCCGTGACCCAGGCCGTACGCGCCGCCGTCTCCGCCCGGCACGGCCTACGGCTGGACGACGTCGTACTCGTACCGCCGGGGGCCGTCGCCCGCACCTCCAGCGGCAAGGTGTCGCGTGCGTTGACGCGGGGGCGGTATCTGGAGGGGGCGTATACGGGGACGGCCGAGGCGGCGGCGGGCGGCGCGGCGGTGGCCGGCGGGGTGGCGGGTGATGCGTCGCCGGTCGGGTCGGTGGCCGGCAGCAGGTCGGCGGCTGATGCGGGAGAGGGCGGCGCGGCGGGAGGTGGCGCGGCACGGGATGGCGCGACGGGGCGGGGCAGGGCGCCCGTGGGTGCGGGGCGCGCGTCGCGGGATGGTGCGGTGGCGCGGGGCCCGGCTTCGGTCGGCGCGACAGCGGGCGACACGCCCTCTACCGACACGCCCTCTACCGACACGCCCTCTACCGACACGCCCTCTACCGACACGCTCCCTACCGACCCGCGTCCCACTCACCTACCTGCCACCGACCCGACCGCGCGGCGGACGCCACCAACCGGCTCGGCGGCGCGGCATACGCCGTCTATCGATCCGGCGGCGCGGCACGCACCGTCCACCGATCCGACCGCGCGGCATACACCGTCCACCGACCCGACCACGCGTCGGACGCCACCAACCGGCCAGGCGGCGCGGCGCACCCCGCCCACCGACCCGACCCCGCGGCACACCCCACCACCCTCCACAGCCGCCGACCACACCGCGGAGGCCGCAGGATGAGGGGCGTTGACGCGGACGTGCTGCGGCGGGTGATCGCCGAGCGGGTGGCCTCGTGGGACGGTTCGGTGCCCGAGGACGTTCCGATGGACCGGCAGCTCGCCGAGCTCGGGATGTCGTCGCGGGACGCGGTCGCGCTGGCCGGGGAGCTGTCCCGGGTCACGGGGTGCGAGCTGCCGCCGACGCTGCTGTGGGAGGCGCCGACCGGGGAGGCGCTGGTGGCGCGGCTGTGCGGTACGGCCCCCGGGCCCGCGCCGCTCGTCATGGCGCCCGGCGCGCCCGGCGAGCCCGTCGCGGTCATCGGCGTGGGCTGCCGGCTGCCCGGCGGGGTGCACGGGCCGGGCGACTACTGGCGGCTGCTGTGCGAGGGCGGGGATGCCATTCGGCGTGTTCCGGAGGACCGGTGGCGCGACTTCACCGCCTTTCCGCCCGCCGACGCGCATCCGTACGGCGGCTATCTCGACGACATCGCCGGGTTCGACGCGGACTTCTTCCGCATCACGCCGCGCGAGGCCGCCGTGATGGACCCCCAGCAGCGGATCCTGCTGGAGGTCGTCCACGAGGCGCTCGATCACGCCGCCGTCCCGGCCGCCTCCCTCGCGGGGACCCCCACCGGCGTCTTCGTCGGCGTCTCCGCCCCGGAGTACGGCCAGCTCACCGGCGCCGACCCGGCCGCCGTCGACCCCTGGGCGCCGGCCGGCGCCGCCCTCAGCGTCACCGCGGGCCGGCTGGCGTACGTCCTGGACACGCGCGGGCCCTGCCTGGCCGTGGACACGGCCTGTTCCTCCTCGCTGGTCGCCGTGCACCACGCCTGCGTCAGCCTGCGCGCCGGCGAGAGCGAGACGGCGATCGCCGCCGGGGTGAATCTGCTGCTGTCGCCGGCCGTCACCGTCGCCTTCGAGCGGGCGGGCGTCCTCGCACCGGACGGGCGCTGCAAGCCGTTCTCGGCCGCCGCCGACGGCATCGGGCGCGGCGAGGGCTGCGCGGCCGTCGTTCTGAAGCGGCTGTCGCACGCCGAGCGGGACGGCGACCGGGTGCTGGCGGTGATCCGTACGACGGCCGTCAACTCCGACGGGCGGTCGAACGGGCTGATGGCCCCCAACCCCGCCGCCCAGCGGGCGTTACTGGAGACCGCGTACGCGCGGGCCGGCCTCACCCCCGCCCAGGTCGACTTCGTCGAGGCGCACGGCACCGGCACCCCGCTCGGCGACCCGATCGAGGCGGGCGCCCTCACCGCGGTGCTCGGCGACGGCCGCGACCTCGACCAGCCGCTGCTGCTCGGCTCCGTCAAGGGCAACCTGGGTCACCTGGAGTCGGCCGCGGGCATCGCCGGACTGGTCAAGACGGTGCTCGCCCTCCACCACGACGTCATCCCGCCCTCCCTGCACTGTACGGACGGCAGCGTGCTCGGCGACGACCGGCTGCGAGTGGTGACCGAGCCCGAGCCGTGGCCCCGCTACGGCGGCACGGCCACCGCCGGGGTCTCCGGGTTCGGCTTCGGCGGCACCAACGCCCATGCCGTACTGGAGGAATGGCGGCCCGTCGGCCCGCCGCCGGTGCCGGTCGACGAGCCCGCCGTGCGGCTTCACCTGCTCTCCGACGTCGACGCCGAGCGGGTGCGCGACACCGCCGCCCGGATCGCCGACTGGCCGGACACCAGCGCCGCGTACCCGGCCGACATCGCCCGCACCCTCGCCGGACGCGCCGGCAGGGGGCCCGTGCGCGCCGCCGTGGCCGCCCGTGACCGGGCCGAACTCGCCGAGGCGCTCCGTGCGTTGGCGGCGGGGCGGCCGGACGGGCGGGTCGTCACCGGTCACCGTGACCTCGTCGGGCGGGGCGGCACGGTGTGGGTCTTCTCCGGCTACGGCTGCCAGTGGCCCGGCATGGGGCGGCGGCTGCTGGAGGAGGAGCCTGCGTTCGCCGCCGCCGTGGAGAAGCTCGACCCGCAGCTCGCCGCGGAGTGCGGCGGCCTGTCCCTGTACGACCACCTGACGTCCGGCACCGGCCTGGACCGCTTGGAGACCGCACAGCCCCTGCTGTTCGGGGTTCAGTTGGCGCTCGCGGAACTGTGGCGTTCGTACGGCGTCGAGCCCGCGGCCGTGATCGGGCACTCCATGGGCGAGGTGGCCGCCGCCGTGTGCGCGGGCGCCCTCGACGTGTCGGACGGCGCGCGCGTCATCGCCGTACGCGCCCGGCTGCTGAGCGGGCTGCGGGGCGGGGCGATGGCCGTCGTCGACCTCGACGACGGCGAACTCGGGCGTCTGGAAGGGGACTTCCCGGGGGTGCACGTCGCGGTGCACTCCTCTCCCCGGCAGAAGGTCGTCACCGGGGAGGAGGCGGCCGTGGGGCGGCTGGTGCGGCGGCTGGAGGAGGAGGGCCGGGCGGCTCGCTCCATGCGGGTCGTCGGCGCCGGGCACTCCCCGCAGGTCGACGCGCTGCTGCCGGAGCTGGCCGACGGGCTGGCCGGTGTGACGGGGCGCCGGCCGCGGCTGCCCGTGTTCTCCACCGTCCTCGACGACCCGCGCGGCGCGAGCGCCTTCGACGCCGCCCACTGGGTTGCCAACCTGCGGCGGCCGGTTCGCCTGGACCGGGCCGTCGCGGCGGCCGCGGCCGACGGTCACACGGCCTTCGTGGAGATCTCCCCGCACCCTGTCCTCACGGGTGCCGTCACCGACTCCGCTCCCGACTCCCTCGCCCTGGCCACGCTGCGCCGCGACGCCGACGGATCGGCCGCGTTCGCCGCACAGCTGGGCGCGCTGTACGCGGCCGGGCAACGGCTGCCGCTGCCGCCCGGCCGGGTCGTCGACGTACCCGGGCCGCGCTGGCGTCATGGGCGGTACTGGTGGACGGACGGGCGGACGAGGGCGGGGATTGCGTCGGCGGCGGGGTTGACGGGGGGCCGGGCCGACGGTCTCGCTGGCGGGGGCCCATCTGGGGGCACCGCCGCCGGCACGGCTGAGGGCACCGCTAGTGGCAGGGCTGGGGGCACCGCCGCTGGCATGACTGAGGGCACCGCCGCTGACATCGCGCACCCGGCGGACGACCCCTCCCCGGTCCTGGCCCGCCTCAGCCACCACATCGCCGCCGTCAGCGGCCACCCGCCGGCCCGCGTCACGCCGGACACCGCCCTCGCCGACCTCGGCCTCGACTCGCTGATGGCCGTCCGCGTCCGTACGGCCGTGGAGCGCGAGTTCCGCATCGAGCTGCCCCTGCGCGACCTGCTCGGCGCCGCCACCGTCGCCGAGGCCGCCGCCCGCGTCGAGCGGGCCCTTCCCCAGTCGGCCGGTGGTGTGTGGCCGCGTCCCCTGCGCGCCACCGGCTCCCGTCCTCCCCTGTTCCTCGTGCACGCGGCCGGGGGACCGACCACCGTGTACCGCCCGCTCACCGAGCGACTCGGCGCCGACCAGCCGGTGTTCGGGCTCGACCGGGTCGAGCAGGCCGGCACGGTGGTGGACAAGGCACGGCGGTACGTCGAGGCCATCGCCGCCGCACACCCCGACGGGCCCGTCCTGCTGGGCGGCTGGTCCTTCGGCGGCTTCGTCGCCCAGGAGGCCGCCCGGCGGCTCGCCGAGGCGGGGCGGGACGTACGGCTGCTGGTGCTCATCGACTCCGTACGCCCGCTCGTCGCTCCCGGCCCGGCGCCGGCGGACCGTGTCCGGGCGCACTTCGAGGGCTTCGCTGCCCACGTGGCCGACGCCTACGGGGTCCGGCTGGAGCTGCCGTACGACGACCTCGTGGCCATGGACGACGAAGAGCACCGTATCGACGCCGTGCTGAAGGCGCTCAGCGCGGCCGCCGAGGTGCCGGCCGCCGCGTTGGAGCACCAGCGCGCCTCCTACCTGGACCTGAGGACCGGCGAGGCGCACCGCCCCGGCCGGTACGACGGCCGCGTGGTCCTCTACCGGGCGACCGACCCCGCCCCGCACACCGTGCGCGACCCCGCCTACGAGCGGGACGACGAGGCGCTGGGCTGGGACGAGGTGTGCCCGGAGCTGGAGGTCGTCCGGGTGGCCGGACACCATCTGGCGCTGCTCGACCCGCCGTACGTCGACGAGATCGCCGCCCACCTAGGGCCCGTCCTGAGTTCCCCGTCCCCCTGATCCGGAACCCCGAGGAGCCGCCATGCCCCGCCGCACCACCGGAGTCGACAGAGCCACCGGAGTATCCCGGCGCACCGCCGTCAAGGCCACGGCCGCCGCCGGTCTTGCCGTCCTGTTCGGCGCCGCCACCGGCACGACCCGCGCCCGGGCGGCCACCCGGCTGGGCCCGCGCACCCTGGACCTCGCCGTGCCCTCGGCCGCCCTGGGCCGCAGTGCGCCGGTGCGGCTGATCCTGCCGTCCGGCTTCGACGCGGCCGCCGGGCGGACGTACCCCGTGCTGTATCTGCTGCACGGCGCCCACGACGACTACACGTCCTGGACCCGGGAGACGGACATCGAGTCCTTCACCGAGGGCCGGGACTTGATCGTGGCGATGCCGGACGCGGGACCCACGGGCATCCCCAGCGCCTGGCGCGACGGCGTGGACTACGAGAAGTTCCAGGTCGAGGAGGTTCCGGCGCTGCTCGCGCGGGACTACCGGGCCTCCGGCGTACGGGCCGTCGCGGGCGTGTCGACGGGCGGCTACGGGGCGATGGCGCACGCGGCCCGGCACCCGGGCGCCTTCACCGCCGCCGCCTCCTACAGCGGTGTCCTGGACACCACCGCGCCCGGCGTGCCGACCATCGTGGACGCGATCGTCGCCCGCGAGGGCCTGTCCCCGGTCTCGCTGTGGGGCAACCCGCTCCTCAACCTGCTCACCTGGCAGGACTTCAACCCGCGCGCCCGCGCCGCCGGACTGCGCGGCACGGCCCTGTACGTCTCGCAGGGCAGCGGACTGGTCGGCGGCATCGGCGACTGGCTGCCCGAGGCGCTGGAGAGCGCCCTGTGGCCCTCGGCCCGCGGCTTCGCCGCCGCGCTCGCGCGCAAGGGCATCCCGGCCACCACTCATTTCTACCCGGGAGGGGGACACGACTGGGCGTACTGGAAGGGGGAGTTCGCCGCGTCGTGGCCGATCCTCGCCGGTGCTCTGGGCGTGCCGGAGTGATGTCCGCACCGTGGGGGCACGGAACGGAGCGGCGGGGACGTCCGTCCAACCCAGGACGTCCCACTCGTCCCACGGGCACCAGCGCGCGGGCGAGTCGCTTCCGGGCGAAAGGAGTGTCCCCGATGGCTGTCCCCACCCCGCACGAGGTGCCGGAGGCCCGCGGGGCCGTGCCCGTGCCGCCCGGGCTGGTGGAGCTGCTGCGCGCCCGGCTGGAGCATGTGGCCGACGAGGTGGAGGCGGAGGTCCGCAGCCGGGTCCCCGAGTACGCGAGGCCCGGAGACGGCACCCACCGCGAGCGGCTGCGGGACGGGGTGGTGCAGGCGCTCACCCTGTTCGTCGACCACATCGCCGACCCGCGCGACAACGGGGAGTCGATCGCGGCGACGTACTACGAACTCGGGCGCTATGTGGCCCTGGAGGGCCGCGGGCTGGAGCCGCTGCAGTCCGCGTTGCGCGTCGGCGGCATGCACGCCTGGCGGCTGATGGGCCGCACCGCGAAGGAGCTGGTGCTGGACTCGACGGTCGTGGCCGCGCTGGGCGAGCTCGCCTTCCGCACGGTGCACGAGGTCGCGGAGGCGGCCGCCGCCGGCTATGCGGAGGCCCGACTGAGCGGCACGGACGAGGTGGAGCGCCGCCGCAGACGGCTCCTTGGCCTGCTCCTCGGCGACGGCCCGGTGGCTCTGGAGGCCGTGCAGGACCTGGCGCACCGGGCCCGCTGGCCGGTACCGCGGCAGGTCGCCGTCGTCGCGCTCGCGGCCGCTTCCGAACAGCGCGAGGAGGAGCGGCCGTTGTCGATGGCGGGGGAGCTGGTGGACATGGAGTCCCGGCCGCCCCGCATGCTGGTGCCCGACCCCGACGGCTCGGGACGCTGGGCGGGCCGCGGTCTCGCGCTCGCGCTGCGTGGCCGGCCCGCCGCGATCGGCCCGACGGTTCCGCTCACCGAGGCCGCGCGGTCGCTGCGCTGGGCCACCCGGGCGCTTGGCCTGATGGGGCGTGGCGTCCTGCCCCGGCAGGGTGTGGTGCGGTGCGCCGACCACCTGTCGACCCTCCTGCTGCACGCCGACGAGCCGCTGCTCGCCGAACTCCGCGCCACCGCTCTGGCCCCGCTCGACGAGGTCTCGGCCGGGCAGCGCGCCCGGCTCGCCGAGACGCTGCTGGCCTGGCTGCTCAGCGGCAGCAACGTGCCCGACGTGGCCGCCCGGCTGCACGTCCACCCGCAGACGGTCCGCTACCGCCTGCGCCAACTGGACAAGCTGTTCGGCGACACCCTGCACGATCCGGGGACCCGCCTCGACCTCGTGCTCGCCCTGCGCGCGGAATCCATTCATTTGACTACTCATTGAGCTCATTGACTACTCATTGAGCGAAGAAAAAGCCGCGGCTTTTCTTTCTTCCGTCCATAACACCCGGCAGAGCCGGGCGAATACCTTCGGGGCCTCCTATCCCGCAGGCGCGTCATGCGCTCCCCCACATGGAGGACGGCCCATGCGTATTCGTTCGTGTCTCGCCGCGCTCTCGCTGCTCGGCGGGGTCTCGGTCGCCACCCTCACGGCGCCCTCGGCGTCGGCCGCACCCTGCTCGGACATCGAGGTCGTCGCTGCTCGCGGCACCTTCGAGCCGGGCACCCTCGGCTTCATCGTCGGCGATCCGGTGTACTCCGCACTCCAGAAGAAACTGACCGGCAAAAGCCTTTCCAGCTACAAGGTGAATTACCCGGCGGACCTTTCCCCCACCTCCGCCGCCCAGGGAAACGCGGACCTGGTGAATCACGTCAATGGGCAGGCATCCGCGTGCCCGAGCCAGCGGTTCATTCTCGTGGGCTATTCACAGGGCGCGAACGTCGTCGACAACTCGATCGGCATCAGCAGCGCCGGCGCGGTGGTCGGCAGCCCCATCGTGGCCACCCTGCCGGCCTCGGTCGAGCCGAAGGTCGCCGCGGTGCTGCTGTTCGGCAATCCGATCCGGGCCCTCGGCAAGAGCGTCACCGGCGTCTACCAGAGCCGCACGATCGACTTCTGCGCCAAGGGCGACCCGATCTGCGAGAGCGGCGGGAACGACGTGGGCGCGCACCTCGGCTACTCGGCCGACGCGGACGCGGCCGCCACGTTCGCGGCGGGCAAGGTCTGAGCCGTCGTACGGCACACGAAGGGCGGCCCGGGGAGGCTCGGCTTCCCGGGCCGTCCTTCCTGCGCGCACGGCTATCGCGGGCCCCCGGCGAACCGCGCGAGGCTGGTGGAGACCGGCTCGGGCCGGCCGTCGTTCTGCGTCGGCGCCGCGGTCAGCACGTCGAGGTGCTGGTAGCCGTCGGCGACCACGGGGTTCAGGTCGGCCGGGACGCGGCCGGCCAGCAGCCCGTCGCCCGCGAGGACGGTCAGGGTGGGGTTGGCGGTGAGCCCGTCCGGATGCACGACGAGCCGCTTGACCTGCGGTGAGGTGGCCAGCTCCAGATCGGTGACCAGCTTGGTCGGGAAGTACTGCTCGGTGAAGTCCAGCGGCTGCTCGGCCAGGCTCCGGGCCAGCTCCTGGATGTCGGTGACCTCCTTGCCCGCGTCGGTGAAGGGCGTGCCGTCGGCCGACCGGTACCCGGGGTCGTCGGCGGCGCCGACACGGTCGTAATTGCGCCAGGTGTACAGGGGCCCGGCGGGCCGGTCCGGGATGGCCTTGTACTCGGTGCCGAACAGCCCCGGCTGCTCCTGACCACCGTTGGCGACGGGGAAGTTCTTGTCGGCGACCGGCCCGCCGTCGAAGAACCCGACGCTGCTCTGCAGGAAGGCGAGCGGTACGGAGTGGTCGTCCAGCAGGGCGCCCAGTACGGCCTCGTTGGTGAGCCGGAAGTCCTTCACGCCGGGGGAGCCGGTGAGGAAGGCGGCGGTGTCCTTGGAGAACAGGAAGCGGTTGGTGGCCTCGATGTTGAGGTTGGACGGCAGATAGCGGGGCAGGTCGGCCTCGGCTCCGGGGTTCCGTACGGCGCCCATGCCGGCGATGGCGAGCAGCGTCATGGTCTCGGGGTTGAGCAGGACCGGCGCGGACAGCGACCGCGGCAGCACTCCGCTGTCGAGGCCGGCCTGTACGACGCCGTAACCGAGGCCGATGTCCGGCAGGTTGGTGTCGTCGGGGAGGCTGCCGCTGAGGTCGGCGAGCGAGGTGGAGACGGTGGTGTCGAGGGCGAAGTAGCCGGCGCACTGGTTGTACCCGGCGTCGGCCGTGGTCGCCGGGTCGCCGTCGAAGTCGGCGGTGGCGAAGTACCCGGTGACGACGCCGCCCAGCGAGTGCCCGCCGCACAGCACCTTGCGCCCCCGCAGCGCCTGGTCGGGCAACTCGGCGGTGAGCAGGTCGTACTGGTCCCGGACGGTCTGCTCGATGCCGAGCCGCGCCATCCACCCCAGCTTGTCGTTGTCGGCGTAGCCCTCGAAGGTCCGGCCGTCGACCTGCTTGCCCCGGTAGTAGTAGTCGACGGCCGTGTGCTGGTCGCCGGAGGCGATGCCGGTGCGGTCCTCAAGGCAGTTGGAGCGGCGGTCCAGCGCCCAGAACTCGATGTGCCGGCCCTGCGCGGCGGCCGCCGCCACCGTGTTGCGGGCGACGCTGTCGAACGCCCCGGCACCCTCCAGGATGCCCGGCTGGGCGACGAGGATCCGGTCCGCGTCGGCGGAGGCGGCCGGCCCGTCGGCGGCGCGGTAGCGC
Organism: Streptomyces sp. UG1; assembly: GCF_049974585.1. NCBI lineage: Bacteria > Bacillati > Actinomycetota > Actinomycetes > Kitasatosporales > Streptomycetaceae > Streptomyces > Streptomyces sp. UG1. The sequence goes on from NZ_JBNGGG010000005.1 coordinate 177,364, forward strand.
AGATACGACAGCCAGTCGCACGCGGCCGGGCGGGCCCCCGCCGCCTCGGGCAACGGCACCTTCACCCGCACCACGGACTCGCGCACCCCGGCGACCGCCGACCCCACCGCGACCGGCGTCTCGGCCCGCGTCCCGGTCCGGTTCTCGTCCGCCCGGGCACCGGGGGCCGCCGCCGTGAGCGTCCCCGCGGTCAACAGCACCGCCAGCGCGGCCGCGCGCCACGTCCTCTCCCTGCTGCTTTCCCTGCTGCGAATCGTGTCCATGCCACGGACGCTAGGTTCCGGGACCCGGCCCGCTCAGCCGGTGCTGACAGGAACTCAGATTTCCGGTACGGCCTTGTCACCGGCGGACAGTGCCGCGGCACGGCGCTACAGCTTGCGCAGGCTCAGCCGCTGCACCTTGTGGTCCGGGCCCTTGCGGAGGATCAGGGTGGCGCGGCCGCGGGTGGGGGCGATGTTCTCCACCAGGTTGGGCTTGTTGATGGTGCGCCAGAGGGTGCGGGCGTAGTCGAGGGCCTCGTCCTCGGAGACCTGGGTGTACTTGCGGAAGTAGGAGTTCGGGTTCTGGAAGGCGGTCTGGCGCAGCTTCTTGAAGCGGTTGAGGTACCAGCGCTCGATGTCCTCGGCGCTCGCGTCGACGTACACGCTGAAGTCGAAGTAGTCGGCGAGCCCGACCCGGGTGCGGCCGTCCTTGCCGGGGAGGGCGGGCTGGAGGACGTTGAGGCCCTCGACGATCAGGATGTCGGGCCGGCGGACCGTGAGCCGCTGGTCTGGGACGATGTCGTAGATCAGGTGGGAGTAGACGGGGGCGCTGACCTCGTCCTTGCCCGCCTTGATGTCGGCGACGAAGCGGGTGAGCGCGCGGCGGTCGTAGGACTCGGGGAAGCCTTTGCGCGACATCAGGCCGCGGGCCTGGAGCTCCTTGGTGGGCAGCAGGAAGCCGTCGGTGGTGACCAGCTCGACGTGCGGGTGCTCGGGCCAGCGGGAGAGCAGGGCCTGCAGAAGCCGGGCGACCGTGGACTTTCCGACGGCGACCGAGCCGGCGACGCCTATGACGAACGGGGTGCCGGACTGGGAGCCCTGTTCGCCGAGGAAGGTGTTCAGCGCGCCTCTGAGGCCGTCGGTGGCGCCGACGTAGAGGTTGAGCAGGCGGGACAGCGGGAGGTAGATGTCCCGCACCTCGTCGAGGTCGATGACGTCGCCGAGGCCGCGCAGCTTCTCGACCTCCTCCGCGGTGAGCGGCAGCGGGGTCTTGTCGCGCAGCGCGCTCCACTCCGAGCGGGTGAGGTCGACGTAGGGAGTCGCCTCCGGCCGCTGCCGGTGGGCGCTCCGGGGCATCGAGGAGACCGGAGAGATCACAGTCCATTGTTACGGCAGGACGAACGGACGGTGAGGTGGGATCCGTCACGCGGTCGCGTTCGGGAGAAACCCGGGCAAGTCGGGGAATGTCAGTGGCGTGCGTCACAGTTGTGGGGAGAGGTGGGCCGGGCCGGTCCACGAACGCCGAGGGGTGAGCAGGGCAACCAGGGGCGACTAGGGGTGACCCATGACGACGTATGCGATAGAGGCGGAAGGCCTGGTCAAGCGGTTCAAGGAGACCGAGGCGCTGGCCGGGGTCGATCTGGGGGCCCGCAAGGGCACGGTGCTGGGGCTGCTGGGCCCCAACGGCGCGGGGAAGACGACCGCGGTACGGATCTTCGCGACGCTGCTGCGGCCCGACGGGGGCAGGGCCCACGTGGCCGGTCACGACGTGGTGCGGGACGCCGGTGTCGTACGGGCCATGGTGGGGCTGACCGGGCAGTACGCGGCGGTGGACGAGAACCTGACCGGCACCGAGAACCTGCTGCTCATCGGGCGTCTGCTGGGGCTGCCCCGGCGGGCGGCGAAGGCGCGCGCGGCCGAGCTGCTTGAGCGCTTCCAGCTCGCGGACGCGGCCGGGCGGGCCACGAAGACGTACTCCGGCGGTATGCGCAGGCGCCTGGACCTCGCGGCCAGCCTGGTCGGCCGGCCCAGCATCCTCTTCCTCGACGAGCCCACCACCGGCCTTGACCCGCACAGCCGCGGGGAGCTGTGGGACCTGCTGCGGGGCCTGGTCGCGGACGGTGCGACGGCCCTGCTGACCACGCAGTATCTGAACGAGGCCGATGTGCTCGCCGACGACATCGTAGTGATCGACAAGGGCCGGGTGATCGCCGAGGGCACACCCGACCAACTGAAGTCGCAGGTCGGCGGGCAGGTGCTGGAGCTGCGTCCGGTGCTGGCCGAGGATCTTGTGCGGGTGCACGCGCTCGTGACCGAGGCGGCGGGCCCGCAGACCCAGATCGAGGGCGAGACGATCACCGCGCCGGTGAAGGACCCCGAGCTGATGCCGGCCGTCGTGCGCACGCTGGACCGGGAGGGCATCGCGGTGGGCGAGCTGGCGCTGCGCCGCTCCTCGCTGGACGAGGTGTTCCTGGCCCTGACCGGGCACCGGGCCGAGCCCGGCGAACCGGAGGGGGACGGTGGGGCGGCCGTACGGGACGGCGAGGGTGAGCTGGAGAGGGCGGTGAGCCGGTCATGACCGCCACGACCGCAACGACGATCACGGCGCCGATCACCAAGTCGGGGCGGGTGCGACCGCTGGACGGACTGCGGCAGACGTTCACGATGGCCTGGCGCAGTCTGGTGGCGGTGAAGCACAACCCTCTCGAACTGGTCGACTACAGCATCACGCCGATCATGTTCGTGTTCCTCTTCACGTATGTGCTGGGCGGGCAGATGGCCGGCTCGCCCGAGGCGTACCTGAAATACGCCCTGCCCGGGATCATCGTCCAGAACACCCTGTTCATGACGATGTACACGGCCATGGCCCTGAACACCGACCTCACCAAGGGCGTCTTCGACCGCCTGCGCAGCCTGCCGATCGCCCGCTCGGCCCCCCTCATCGGCCGCATCACGGCGGACCTCGCCAAGCACGTCTGGGCCCTGCTCCTGATGATCGGGCTCGGCCTGCTGCTCGGCTTCCGGATCACCGGCGGGCTGGACGGCTTCCTGCTCGGAACGCTGCTGGTGGTGCTCTTCGCGGCGGCCGTGTCGTGGTGCGCGGTGCTGATCGGGATGCTGGCCGGGGATGCGGAGAAGGTACAGGCCTTCGCCTTCACCCTCATCTTTCCGATCACCTTCACCAGCAGCGCGTTCGTTCGGGTGGAGACCATGCCCGGGTGGCTCCAGGCGTGGAGTGACGTCAACCCGGTCAGTCACCTGTCCGACGCGTTCCGGGGAATGCTGCTGGGCGGGCCGGTGGCGGAGCCGGTGATGTGGTCGTTGGTGTGGGCTGCGGGGATCGCGCTGGTGTTCTATCCGCTGGCCATGAGGGCTTACCGGGCAAAGACGTGAGGGGCGGCTGCCCGGGGGACGGCGCTGCGGGGCTCGTCCCCCGGGCCCGTGGCCGTTCAGTGACCGTGCGACCCGTCGTCGTGCCCGTCGTCCGAGGGTTCGTCGTGCCCGGAGGAGACGGCCGGCGACGCCTTCGGTGTCTGCGAGGCGCCGTCCGAGCCCGTCTCCCGGGGCTCGGCGCCGCTCTCCTCGTGGGGGTCGCTCTCGTGGGCGTCGCCGTCCTCGTGCCCGTCGTCACCGTGCGGGGTCGACTCCTGCGCATGGCCGTGGCTGTGGGCCATCGCCCCCTGGACCGCGGGCATCGTCACGCCCATCACCGCCGCGCCGGCCGCGCCGACCAGCAGGACGGCGCGCAGCGAGGAGACGAAGCCGCGGGCCGTGCGTCGCCGTACGTGCCACAGGGCCACCAGGCAGACGACCGCCTCGAAAGCTGTGGCGGTGATACCGACTCGCGTGATGTCCTCGGGCACCCCGGCGCCGGGACCCACCGGGAATCCCTCCGTCCGGCTGACCACCCAGGTGGCGATGACGCCCGCGTTGGCCACCAGACCGAGCACCATGACGACCCGGCCGGACGGCCGCAGGACGGCCACCGCCCAGCCGGTCTGGAGGGCGCCTACGGCGTAGAAGAAGATCCCGGCGGGCCACCACTGGGCATAGTGGTCCGTGGCCGACGCGAAGTGGATCGCGGCCGCACCCAGTGAGGAGAACGCCGCGACGACCCGGCCGGCGCCGATGTCCGCCAATATCCGTGATTCGGTTCGCCTTCTGTTACCCATACCTGAATTTCCGTCCGTTCTGCGTGAATTCATGGAGAGAGACGCGAATCGAGTTCGCGTCTAGATCCGCAGCACGGACAGAGCGGTCAGGGACGGTTTGGCAGGAGACCGGGACGGCGCTGTGGCGCACGGCGACAGAAGAGCACCGTGCGGGTCGCTCTGCACAGTGCCGGAGTCGGTCGCGGACGGGCTGGGGAGATGCGGCCCGCCATGGGAGGTCATCGGACAGGCGGTGTCGGCATGGCCGTCCCCGAACGGAGCCACGCCGGTTACCCGCGCCCCGGCGGAGGACTCGGCCGCGGTCGGTGTGCCGGGGTGGTCGCCGGAGTGGTCACCGGAGTGGTGAGCCATGGCCGCCAACGCTTCCTGGGGATGATGCGGCAGGTGCGTGGCCGCTCCGGTGAACCCGTGGGCCAGAGCGAGTACGGGCATGGCGACGAGCACCAGCCAGCGCACCACCGCCCCACCGCACATCGTGAGGACTCCCTTCGCTCCTCTCGGTGGCGGCCCACCGTATCCCACCCGGATTTCGATCACACAGGTGTCACATTCGGGTAGCGGTCGACACATCAAATGATCAACTGTGTGGTTCTCGCGCATAAGGTGCGCCGAAGCGCGAACGCATCCGTGTGAAGCGCCACAGAGCACTGAAGAGAAAGAGCACTCACCGTGAGACCGAGACCCACCGCCGTCCGCCGCACTGCCCTCGCCGCCTCCGCCGCCGCCCTCGCCCTGTTCGCCACCGCCTGTGGCGGCGACCAGGCCGACGACGCGGCCGAGGAGAAGGGCGGCGCGACCGCCTCCGCCTCCGCCGCCCCGGCCACCACCGCGGCCGCCAAGGCGCTGACCGCCGCGGAGTTGGAGAAGGCCGCGCTCACGCAGGCGGACGTCAAGAGCGGCAAGGTCGCCGAGAAGGTGCCGGCGCAGGACGACATCGCGCAGGACAAGGTGAAGGCGGACGACGAGGCCTGTGCTCCGCTCGCGTACCTCCAGTCCGGAACGTATGCCGGTGAGCCGGCGGCGACGGTGAAGCGGGCGTGGCAGGGCGAGGCGAAGAAGCCCGCCGCGGGCGCCAGTGCCGAGGACACCATGCTCGCCGCCATCGACCTGGAGAAGGTCGTCCTGACGCTGGCCTCCTACGAGGGCGGCGGCGCCGAGCAGGTGATGAAGGACCTGAACGCGGCCGCCGGGAAGTGCGCCGGTGGCTTCTCCTACACCGCGGGCGGCACGAAGAACGAGGTCCTGAAGGTGACCACGACGCAGGCGCCCGAGGGGGCGGACGAGGCGATCGCCCTGACGCTGTCCCTGTCCGCCGAGGAGGGCGTGAAGGCGCCGATGAAGAGCGTCGTCGTCCGCAAGGGCGCCACCGTCGCCTACGTCCCGGCCGTCAACCTCGCTTCGGCCGCCAGCGGCAAGGACTTCGACTTCCCGGCGGAGATTGTCGAGGCGCAACTCGGCAAGCTCGGTTGATCCGCGGATCCTTCTGATCAGTTCCCACCGGGGCCTTCGTACCCTGGTGGGAATTTCCGATTTCGGGTACGCGGCGCGAGGTTCGGGCCGGATCAGGGTGGCGCTTCGGCCGTAGGCTGCGCCTCATGTGCGGAATCGTGGGACAACAGGTCCAGGAACGACGTCGGTAGCAAACCCCGGTACTTCTCTCCCACCAGCCGCATGTCCGGTCGGCAGCCATCGCCAAAGGCGAGGCCAGGGGATCCTGTCCGTGCTGGAGGTGCGTGGCATCCCTGTACCTTCAGAAGGGGCCTGAGCGTTGGCCGCCGCGGGGCATTGCTCGGCCTGAGCGGGAGCCCTCCCGTGCCCACGGTCGCAGCTTCTCCGGGTTGCGGACCGCCCAGATCCGGGTGACGCGTCCGTTGGAGACGTCGAACGAGGCCACGGTCATGACGACACCGGCACGCTGGGCCACCAGGCCCGGCACGCCGTTGACCGAGCGCTCCAGGAGTTCGAGCCCCGGAGCCTTGTCGGCAATGGCGACCATGTACTGGGCGATGTGCGCGCCGCCCTCGATCGGGCGCAGGACTGTGCCGACCATGCCGCCGCCGTCGGCGGTCATCACGGCGGCCGGGTCGAGGAGACCGACGAGAGCTGCGATGTCCTTGGCCTCCCACGCCTCTTTGACGTGCCTCACCACGTCGGCCCGGCCGGTCGCCGTCATCGGAGCGCGCACGACGCTCACCCGCCGTCGGGCGGAGGCCGCCAGCTGCTTGCAGGCCGTAGGGGACCGGTCGAGAACGTCGGCTATCTCGGCGAACGGGTACCGGAACACGTCGTGCAGGACGAACGCCACCCGCTCCGCGGGCGTCATCGACTCCAGGACGACGAGGAAGGCCATGGCCACAGACTCGTCCAGGACGATCTGGTCGGCGGGGTCCGCAGGGCCGGTGGGGTCGGCGCCGCCCGCGTGGTTCCACTCGGTGTGGTCGGGCAGTGGCTCGGGCAGCCACGCGCCGACATAGCGTTCGCGGCGTGCCCGCGCCGATCCGAGCAGGTCCAGACAGATGCGGCTGGTCACCGTCGTCAGCCATGCACCGGGGGACAGGATTTCCTCCCGCCGGCTTCGTGACAGCCCGTACCAGCGTGCGTAGGCATCCTGTACGGCGTCCTCGGCCTCGGTCACCGAACCCAGCAACCGGTAAGCGACATTGATCAGTTGGCGTCGCTCGTCGGCTATGTCATCCGCGCTGGTCCCGACAGTCCCCATGCTTGCGACCGCCCCCTCGCCTTACCTTTCGCAGGCCCGTGTCGTCGGGCTGGTGAGACCTTATCGATCTACTGCCCCGAAGGGCGGAAGAGGGGACAGTGACATGGCCACTCAGGTGACGGCGACGGCGAACGCACAGCGCGGCTCCTCGTTCCTGCGGATCGCGATCGCGCTGCAGACCCTGACCATCTTCCTTCAGGCGGTCTCCGCCGGACTGCTGCTGACCTCGTCCTACGGAGAGACGCTGCACAGTGTCGGAGCCCGTGTGATGTACGGGGCGTCGATGCTGTACGTGCTCGCGGCGGTACTGGCGTGGAAGCCGGGCGGCGGCTCGCCCCGGCCTGTCTGGCACGCGTCGGGCTTCCTCGTACTCGCCTCGGTCCAGGTGGTGCTCGGCATCGCACACGTCCCGTCCGTCCATCTCCCCCTGGGTGTCTTGATGTTCGGTCTGAGTGTGCTGGCGCTGGCCCGGCGCTGAGGTCGGATCGGATTTCTCAGCCCCGCACATCCCGCCAAGCCTCCGGAATCCCCTCCGCCACATCGTGCGCCACCACCGGCGCCCCATCCGAGAAGGCGGCCGGGGTCGCATCGATCGACGGATGGGTCGGTCGAGGCGTCGGCACACGAGCTGGGTCCTGTCCGGACGGTGACCTACAAGGGCTTCGCTGGGACCAGCCGCTGTGCGTAAAGATCCTTGAAGCCCCTGTTGCCAGAGCCAGTGGGCTTCGTACCCCCGTGGGAATTTCCGAATTCGGGCACGCTGCGGCCCTTTCGGGCGCCGTTTCGGTCGTAGGCTGCCGCGCATGTGCGGAATCGTGGGATACGTGGGGTCGCAGTCGGCGCTCGAGATTGTCACGGCCGGGCTGAAGCGGCTGGAGTACCGGGGGTACGACTCGGCTGGGGTTGCCGTCCTGGCGGATGGCGGGCTGGCGGCCGCGAAGAAGGCGGGCAAGCTCGTCAATCTGGAGAAGGAGCTGACCGAGCGGCCCCTGCCGACGGGCACCACCGGGATCGGGCATACGCGGTGGGCCACGCATGGGGGACCGACCGATGCCAATGCCCATCCGCATCTCGACAACGCCGGGCGGGTCGCCGTCGTGCACAACGGGATCATCGAGAACTTCGCCGGGCTGCGGGCCGAGTTGGAGGAGCGGGAGCATGAGCTGGCCTCCGAGACCGACACCGAGGTTGTCGCTCACCTGCTGGCCGAGGAGTTCTCCGTCTGCGCCGATCTCGCCGAGGCCATGCGGCTGGTGTGCCGGCGGCTGGAGGGGGCCTTCACGCTGGTCGCGGTGCATGCGGACGAGCCCGACGTGGTGGTGGGGGCGCGGCGGAACTCGCCGCTCGTGGTGGGTGTCGGAGAGGGCGAGGCCTTTCTCGCCTCGGACGTCGCCGCGTTCATCGACCACACGCGGTCGGCGATCGAGCTGGGGCAGGACCAGGTCGTGGAGCTGCGGCGGGAAGGGGTGACCGTCACCGGGTTCGACGGGCGGCCGGCGGATGTGCGGTCGTATCGCGTGGACTGGGATGCCGCCGCCGCAGAGAAGGGCGGCTACGACTACTTCATGCTCAAGGAGATCGCCGAGCAGCCCAAGGCGGTCGCCGACACGTTGCTGGGGCGCATCGACGCCGCCGGCTCACTGACGCTCGACGAGGTCCGGATCAGCGCCTCCGAACTGAGGGAGGTCGACAAGGTCGTCATCGTCGCCTGCGGTACGGCCTTTCACGCCGGGCTGATCGCCAAGTACGCCATCGAGCACTGGACGCGGATTCCGTGCGAGGTGGAGCTGGCGAGCGAGTTCCGGTACCGGGATCCGATTCTCGATCAGCAGACCCTCGTCATCGCGATCTCCCAGTCCGGTGAGACCATGGACACGCTCATGGCGCTGCGGCACGCCCGTGAGCAGGGGGCCCGGGTGCTGGCGATCTGCAACACGAACGGGTCGACCATTCCGCGGGAGTCGGATGCGGTGCTGTACACGCATGCCGGGCCGGAGGTGGCGGTCGCCTCGACCAAGGCCTTCCTGACGCAGTTGGTCGCCTGCTATCTGGTCGCCCTCTATCTGGGGCAGGTGCGGGGCACCAAGTGGGGTGACGAGATCGGGGCGGTCATCCGGGATCTGTCGCGGATCTCGTGCGAGGTCGAGCGGGTGCTGGAGACCATGGAGCCGGTACGGGAGCTGGCGCGGAGCCTGGCCGGCAAGAACACGGTGCTCTTCCTCGGTCGGCATGTCGGGTATCCGGTTGCCCTTGAGGGCGCGCTCAAGCTCAAGGAACTCGCCTATATGCACGCCGAGGGGTTTGCGGCGGGGGAGCTGAAGCATGGGCCGATCGCTCTGATCGAGGACGATCTGCCGGTGGTTGTTGTGGTGCCTTCGCCTCGGGGGCGGTCCGTTCTGCACGACAAGATCGTGTCCAACATGCAGGAGATCCGGGCGCGGGGGGCGCGGACCATCGTGATCGCGGAGGAGGGGGATGAGGCGGTGGTGCTGTACGCGGATCACCTGATCCGGATTCCGGCCACGCCGACCCTGCTTCAGCCGCTTGTGGCCACGGTGCCGCTTCAGGTCTTCGCGTGCGAGCTGGCCACCGCCCGGGGGAACGAGGTGGATCAGCCGCGGAACCTCGCGAAGTCGGTGACGGTGGAGTAGTCGTCGCCCCTTACGCCGTCGAGGAAGGCTGCGAAGGCTCCGGCTGGGAAGGTGAGGGTTGCCCTGGCCGGGGTCTTTGAGTCGCGTACGGCGATGTGGGTGGGGGAGTTTGCGATCTCCACGCAGTTGTTGCCATCGTCCGGACCTGAGTAGGACGACTTTCGCCAGTTGTCCATGGGATGCCTCACAGCTCCTTCGCCAGGCGGTTGATGAAATCACGCGACCGTTCAGGGTCCAGTGATACCGCTTCTACCTTACGGAAACGCGTTCGAAAGACATTGAGCTGTGCTTCGGAGTCGATGAAGGCTGAGCCATGGGGTACGTCGCGTACCACCGTGTCGAGTTTGGGAACGGTGCCGCCTGCGTACGACATGGTGTCGGCGGCCCTGGAGAAGCCGTCCAGGTCGAAGGGGATCACGCGCAAGGTGATGTTGTCTGCTTCGGAGAGTTCCAGGAGCTTGGTGAGTTGAGCTCGGGAGGCCGCGCGGTCGCTGACCCTGATGCGCAGAGCCGACTCGTGGATCACCAACTTGTACGGGCGGGTGATTTGCTGACGCCTCATTCGGTGGCGGACGCGCAACTCAAGCTCATCGTGGGTAAGTTCGGGGACTCTCCCGGAGAAGACGGCGCGGGCGTACTCCTCGGTTTGCAGCAAGCCCGGAACGTAGAGGATCGCCACCTCATGCAGGGACGTGGCGTAGTGGTCCAGTTCGGCGAGATCCAGGAATGAAGTCGGCAGCAGGCCGCGGTACTCCTCCCACCAGCCGCGCGCTCGGTCCGTAGCCATGACGACCAGCGCGTTGACGAACTCCTCATCCGTGCATGCGTAGTGGGACGCGAGGCGACGCAGGCGCTGTTCGCTCACCCCCGTGGCTCCGGATTCGATTTGGCTGATCTGGACTCGATTCAAACCAAGGAGCCTCGCTGCCTCGACGGCGTTGAGTCCTGCCGCCTCGCGAAGCCTCCGTAGCTCCACCCCCAACCGCACCTGACGCGCAGTCGGTTCGCGCCTCTGGACCATCAGTTGCTCCTTGGTTCAACGCCGCTGCCAGTACGGCTCGTTCGGGGTCAGATTACGCGATCAACTTGCCTTGGATTACACGTAACCCATACCGTCAGTGATGCGACGTACACGCTGCGGAAGCGCACCGCTCCGTCCTGCCATGACGGCTGCGGCACTGCCACCGCAACTCCCCACCAACCCGAACGGAGTTCACCCATGCCCGAAACCGAACCCCTGGGAGTACACGCTCTACATCCCGAACGACGTCCGAGCCGTCACCGTCTCCCGCCGTACCCTCCGGCTCATCCTCACCATGCACGGCCTCATCAACCTCGCGGACACCGCCGAACTCCTCGCGACCGAACTGGTCGCCAACGCCGTACGCCATACCAAGGGGCCGGCGGCGCTGCGGGTGCGCTGGGCGGGTGGGGTGCTGAGGATCGGGGCGTGGGATGCGGATCCGGAACCGCCGGAGCCGCCAATGGAGTTGGAGCGGCTCGGGGAGGCGGAGGAGGGGCGGGGGCTGGCGCTGGTCCGGGCCTGTTCCGATCTGTGGGGCTGGCAGCCGCTGACCAGGAACGGCAACCGGGGCAAGTACGTCTGGTGCGAGCTGACCTCGGCAGCGTGAACGTTTACTCGCCGCTCGAAAGAGTGAACGTATCCGAACCGTCTGGATCTTCAGCCCATCACGCCATCAAGGTTGCACACATGGTCACATCAGCTCACGAGGGCATGCACCGCATCTTTCAGGAGCGGCCCGAGATCCTGGCTCCCGTCTTCGGGGTCCTGGGCGTCCCCTTATCCGCGAAGGCGACCGTGGATGCCGTCACCACCGACGTCACGGAGACGCGGCCGCTGGAACGTCGCATCGACACCGTGCTGCGCATCGGCCCGTCCGACGGCGAGGACTTTCTGCTCGCCGTCGAGGCACAGTCGGGCAAGGTCGAAGGCAAGGAGTGGAGTTGGGCGTACTACATCGGCTACCTCCAGGCGAAGTACAAGCTGCCCGTACTGCTTCTCGTCGTCTGTCAGAACAGGGCCACAGCCAAGTGGGCGGCCGGTCCCTTCGACTGCGGCACGCGCGGCTGGACGGCTCTGCGGACGTATCCACTGGTCGCCGGGCCGGACAACCTGCCGGTGATCACCGACGCCCGGACTGCGGCGAAGAACCTCCCGCTGGCAGTGCTCTCCGCCCTGGCACACGCCCGCAGCCGCGACGGCGACGCCATACTGGAGGCCATCAGCACAGCCCTTCAGGAACTCCTGGATACCGATCCTGCCACCGCCAAGTACTTCTTCGACTTCCTCGAAGTCACCTTGGGTAAGACTCCAGCCGGAGAGAAATGGAAGGCAATCATGTCGACGTTCGTCAGCTACTTCCCCGGTCGGGGGACGGTTCGTGAGACGGCCTACCTGGAGGGCAAGGTCGAAGACCGCGCCTTGATGATCCTGCGCGCGCTGGAGAAGCGCGGCATCGCCGTCCCCGAGGAGATGCGGGAGCGCGTCACCTCGTGCACTGACCTCGACACCCTCACTGCCTGGTTCGACCGTTCCTTGACGGTCGCGACGGCCGAGGACCTGTTCGCCGAGGACCCGGGTCTTCCGGGTGCCGGTTCTGAAGAGGCCTGAGCATTGGCCGATCGGCAAGAGGGGCAGCCGGACGACTCGCCGGAGCTGTTCAACCTCCTCCGGCTTGCTACGGCCTGCCTCGCACTGGGCATCTTCCCGGACGAGGTCGATGAGGTGGCTGGTGGCTACCGGTCAGGGCTGCACGACCTCAGACGGCAGGGGCTTCTCCGCCTTGAGGACCTGACTCAGGTCTACTCAAGAGATCCGGAGCATGTCGAGCGCTGGGCCGCCGGCTTTGCCGCGGGGTATCTCTCGGCATGGGCCGCGGCGGTACTGCGTGTCCTGGACAGGCGCGATGTCGTCGACATCCACGTCCTCCGGGCTCTCGACCTGCGTCCCGACGTGGATCTGCTCACCCGCTTCCTGAACCGGGCCGCGGGGCGCCGGGTGGATCGTGGAGTGCCCGGGTGAGCATCGTCGGGGTCGGTGTCGACAACAGCGACCCCGCGTTCACTCACTCCTCCGCACATCCCGCCAAGCCCCCGCAATCCCCTCCGCCACATCATGCGCCCCCACCGGCGCCCCATCCGCCGCGAACCTCGCCGACAGCCCGTGCAGATACGCCGCCACGCTCGCCGCGTCCACCGGCGAAAGGCCCGCCGCCAGCAGGGATCCCGCGAGCCCCGACAGCACGTCCCCGCTGCCCGCCGTCGCCAGCCACCCCGTTCCCGTCGGATTCACCCGCACGGCGCCCGCGCCCCCGGCCTGTGCCACCAGCGTCGTCGAACCCTTCAACAGCACCGCCGCCGCATACCGCCCCGCCAACTCCCGCACCGAGGCCAGCCGCGCCCCCTCGACCTCCTCCCGGGAGACACCGAGCAGCGCCGCCGCCTCCCCGGCGTGTGGGGTCATCAGGGTCGGTGCCGTACGGCCGCGTACCGCATCCGCGTTCGCCAGCCGCAGGCCGTCCGCGTCGAGCAGCACCGGTACGTCCGTCGCCAGCACCTCCGCCACCGTCGCCGCGTCGTCCCCGGCGCCCGGGCCGACCACCCAGGCCTGCACGCGGCCCGCCTTCTTCGGTCCCCGGTCCGACACCAGCGTCTCGGGGAACCGGGCGATCACCGCGTCCCCGGCCGGGCCTACGTACCGTACGGCTCCCGCGCCGCCTCGCAGCGCCCCCGCGACCGCGAGTACCGCCGCGCCCGGGTACCGCCCCGACCCCGCCGCGATACCCACGACCCCTCGCCGGTACTTGTCCGTCTCCGCGGCCGGCAGCGGCAACAGCGCCGCCACGTCCGCGTGTTGGAGCGCTTCCAACTCCACCGCGTCCGCCGGCAGCGCCAGTCCGATGTCCACCAGGCGCACCACACCGGCGTACTCCCGCGCCGGATCGATCAGCAACCCCGGCTTGTGCGTGCCGAAGGTGACCGTCAGGTCCGCCCGCACCGCCGCGCCGCGCACCTCGCCCGTGTCGACGTCCACGCCGCTCGGGAGGTCCACGGCGACGACCGCGGCCCTGGAGCGGGCGGCCGCGTCCGCCAAGGGTGCCGCCTCCGGCCGCAGGCCGCCCTTGCCGCCGATGCCGACGATGCCGTCCACGATCAGGTCCGCGCGCTCGATCGGCTCTTCGGCGGCGCCCGCAGAAGTCGTACGGCCGCCCGCGCGGCGTAGTGCCGCCAGGCCCCCGGCGTGTGCCCGCTCCGGTGACAGCAGTACCGCCGTGACTCCGGCTCCGCGCCTCGCCAGCCGGGCGCCGGCGTACAGGGCGTCGCCGCCGTTGTCGCCGCTGCCGATCAGCAGCACGACCCGGCTGCCGTACACCCGGCCCAGCAGATCCGCGCAGGCCGCGGCGAGTCCGGCCGCCGCCCGCTGCATCAGCGCGCCGTCCGGGAGCCGTGCCATCAGCTCCCGTTCTGCCGCCCTTACCGTCTCCACGCTGTACGCAGTCCGCATGCGTTCGAGTCTCCCGTACGTCGCCGAGCGCGTCGCATCCATTGACGCTTTGCCGTGCCTTTGCCAAACTCCCGGCCCCCACAGGATGAATCGATTCAGTCGAATTGGTTCGACGAGAGGACCCCCCATGGGACGAAGAGCCTCCTTCCTCGCCACCGTCGGTACCACCGCCCTCCTCACCGCCGTCGGCACCCTGACCGTGCCCGTGCCGCAGGCCGCTGCCGCCGCCTGCGGCGAAGGCTCGTACCAGGCCGAAGCCGTTCTCAACGGCAGCACCTGGACCGCCCGGCGCGGCAGCAGCACCGTCTACACGGGCAGCGACATGCGGGCCGCCGTGCAGGCCGCCGTCGGCAGTCTGACCTCCGGGCGTACCGCCAAGGAGCGGGTGGTGGTGCGGGGTTCGGGGTCGATGTCCGCCGGGTCGCGCATCTCCCTGCCCAGCTTCACCGTGCTCGACGTCTGCGGCACCATCAACGTCACCGGCAGCGGCTCCGGCGACCAGGCGCCCGTCTACTCGCGCGGCACCCGCGACGTCGAGGTCCAGCATCTGAACGTCACCGGCGCCCCGCTGTACGGGATCTTCATGCGCAACGTCCAGAACGTCGTCCTCGGGCAGATCGACATGCGGCTCTCCCGCGGCCTCGGCGTGCGGATCGACAACCGCGGGAACACCAGCGAGTGGACGCGCAACGTCCGGATCGACAGCGTCCACGTCTCCGGCGCCTCCAGCCACGCCGTGGAGACGTACGGCGTCGACGGCATCACCATCGGGACCGTGACCGCGCGCAACGTCGGCGAGTCGGGGCTGCTGCTCAACCAGACCATCAACGCCACCGTCGGCAAGGTGGACGCGGAGAACGCGGGGACGGGCACGGGGTACGCCGCCTTCCGCATGGCCAACCGCAACGGGCGGGTCGGGAGTTCCTACCCGGTCAACATCCGGGTCGGTGAGGTCGTCGCGCGCGGGGGCGGGCGCGGGGTGTTCTGTGTGTCGGAGAGCGGCGGGGCCGTCATCGACCGGGTCTCGCTGTCCAACACCGGCAACAACTCGGTCCTGATCGAGAACTGCTACAACGTCAACCTCGCCGCCCAGAGCGGCACCATCACCGGCGGTGGCGAGCTTCGGCTGGCGGCTCGCTCCGAGTTTCCGAACAACCGGGACATCACCGTGCAGAACCTGACCGTGACCAACTCGGCCATCAGGGAGAGCCCCTGCGGTGAGAACACGACCTTCCGGAACATCACGCGGGTGAACACCAGTCAGTCGATCTGCTGACGCGAGCCCGGACCGCACGCGTGGCGGAGGCTCAGCCCTCCGCCACCACCACCGCCGACGCCACCCCGGCGTCATGGCTCAGCGAGACATGCCAGGACCGTACGCCCAGTTCGGCCGCCCGCGCCGCCACCGTCCCCGTCACCCGCAGACGCGGCCGGCCGCTGTCCTCGACGTAGACCTCGGCGTCCGTCCAGAGCAGACCCGCCGGTGCGCCGAGCGCCTTGGCCAGGGCCTCCTTCGCCGCGAAACGGGCCGCGAGCGAGGCGACGCCCCGGCGCTCGCCGCCGGGCAGCAGCAACTCGCTCTCCACGAAGAGCCGTTCGGCCAGCCCGGGTGTGCGTTGCAGCGCCGCCTCGAATCTGTCGATCTCGGCCACGTCGATGCCGACCCCGATGATGCTCATGCCGAGCACCCTATGGGGCCCCGGAAAGTGGTTCGCAATGGTCCTCGAATGAGTGACCGCGCCGCGCGGCGCCCCCGCGCGGGCGGGCCCTCACGCTTCCCTGTGCGCATGATCAGCAGTCGTATCGCAGGCCGGAGCGTCGCCGTGCTGCTCGCCGGGGCGGTCCTGCTGCCCCTCGGCAGCGCCTCGGCGGACTCCGGGGAACCCGTGGACCCCGTGCCCCCGGCCGTAGATCCCGTGCCCTCGGCCGTAGATCCCGTGCCCTCGGCCGTGGATCCCGCGCCCCCGGCCGAGGACCTAGCGTCCCCGGCCGTAGATCCCGTGCCCCCGGCCGAGGACCCCGCACCCCCGACCGACGGACCGCAGTCCGCCGGACTCGTGCCGGGGGTTCCTCTGAACCTGCTTCCGCTCTCGCAGATGGACACCCCCGACCAGGCGCTGGCGCCGAAGGTGTACACGCCCAGCGAGACGGAGGAGGCCGTCGAGCCGCGGGACGCGCCGAAGGAGTCGTACGACGTCGTGGAGTACGTCGATCCCCTGGACTCCTTCGGGGACGTGACGTGCAGCGAGGAGACGGGGGTCCGGCAGCGGGAGGTCGAGCGGTGGCTGAAGCTGCCGGTGGACGGGGAGCAGTCCGCCGCCGACTGCCGGGCCATCCGCGCCTTTCAGAAGAAGCACCGGATCAAGCCCGCCATCGGTTACGCCGGGCCCACGACGTGGGCCACCATGCAACTGGTCTCCGCCCGCGACAACCCCAACGCCGGCAAGAAGTGCCCGGTGCGGACGTACCGGGTCGCCTGTGTCGACCTCGACCGGCAGCTCGTCTGGGTGCAGAACGGCAAGGACGTCGTGTTCGGGCCGGTGCCCATCCGCAGCGGACGGGAGGGGTACGGGACGCGGAACGGCTGGCACAAGGTCTACTGGCGGCACAAGAACCACGTGTCGACGCTGTACAAGAGCCCCATGCCGTACTCCCAGTTCTTCAGCGGGGGCCAGGCCTTCCACGGCGTCTACAGCAGCATCTTCACCCCGGTCGGCTCGCACGGCTGCGTCAATATGGGCCTGAAGGACGCCCGGAAGCTGTGGAAGGTGCTGAAGACGGGCGACCGGGTGTACGTGTGGGGGCACCGCCTGGAGAAGTAGCGCGCACGCCGCCCGCGGTCGTGGCTCCTGCGCGGCGGCGCTGTCGGACCCCTCTGAGACACTGGGGGCGCGATGACAGAGACAACAGCCCTGCGGACCGCGCCGCTGCGAGCCCGCGCCGAGATCGATCTGGCCGCCCTGCGGGCCAATGTGCGCACCCTGCGCGCCCTCGCGCCGGGCGCGGCCTTCATGGCCGTCGTGAAGTCGGAGGCGTACGGCCACGGGGCGGTGCCGTGCGCCCGCGCGGCCGTCGAGGCGGGCGCGACCTGGCTGGGCACGGCCACACCCGAGGAGGCCCTCGCGCTGCGCGCCGCCGGCGGGTTCGACGACGTCCGGATCATGTGCTGGCTGTGGACGCCGGGCGGGCCCTGGCGGGAGGCCGTCGAGGCCGGCCTGGACGTGTCGGTCGGCGGGATGTGGGCGCTGCGCGAGGTCACCGAGGCCGCCCGGCAGGCCGGCACCCCCGCGCGCGTGCAGCTCAAGGCCGACACCGGGCTCGGGCGGGGCGGCTGCCAGCCGGGCGAGGACTGGGCCGGGCTGGTGCGGGAGGCCCTGCGCGCCGAGGCCGACGGGCTGCTGCGGATCACCGGGCTCTGGTCGCACTTCGCCTGCGCCGACGAGCCGGGGCATCCGTCCATCGCCGCCCAGCTGTCCCGCTTCCGGGAGATGGTCGCGTACGCCGAGGCACGGGGCGCGCGACCCGAGGTGCGGCACCTGGCCAACTCGCCCGCCACGCTCACCCTCCCCGAGAGCCACTTCGACCTCGTCCGCCCAGGGATCGCCATGTACGGCATCTCGCCCAGCCCCGAGCTGGGCAGCCCGGCCGACTTCGGCCTGCGGCCCGTGATGACGCTCTCGGCGTCCCTCGCGCTGGTCAAGCAGGTGCCGGGCGGCCATGGCGTCAGCTACGGCCACGGCTATGTCACCCCGGGCGAGACCACCCTCGGCCTCGTCCCCCTCGGCTACGCCGACGGCATCCCGCGGCACGCATCGGGGGCCGGCCCCGTGCTGGTCGGCGGCAAGTGGCGGACGGTCGCCGGGCGGATCGCGATGGACCAGTTCGTCGTCGACCTGGGCGGGGACGAGCCGGAGCCCGGTGCCGAGGCCGTGCTGTTCGGGCCCGGCGACCGCGGTGAGCCCACCGCCGAGGACTGGGCGCAGGCGGCGGGGACCATCGCGTACGAAATCGTCACCCGGATCGGAACGCGCGTTCCGCGCGTCTATAGAAACGTGGACGTGGACGCGGGCGTGGATGCGGCCATGTGACGGGCACGCGTGACGTGTCGACGCGATGGGTCGATGTGATGCGTCTTCGTGATGCGGCTATGTGACGCGGGCAATGTGATGCGTCTGTCCGAATGCGGTTATGTGAATGAGGAACGAGACGGGTAACCCGTAGCGGGGCGCGGCCCCGCACCATCGGCACACCGGGATCACCCAGCGAAGAGGAGCGGTACGTGAGCGAGAGCAGCGTGGAGGCCGTCGCGGCCGTCGCCTCCGCCACGGGGGCGGCCGCGAACTGGCGCAGGGCGACCGGTATCGCCGGTGCGGCGATAGGCGTGATCGCGGCGGGCGCGGCCGCGGGCGTCGCCATAGAGCGGATGACGGTGGGCCGCGGCATGCGGCAGAAGGCCCGCCTCGCCCTGGACTCGGCGGGCCCGTACGGCTCGCTGCGCGGCACCCCCGGCAAGGCGTACTCCGACGACGGCACCGAGCTGTACTACGAGGTCGACGACATCGACCCCGAGGCCGCGCCCGCCCTCACCCCGCGCCGGCGACGGCTCTTCGGGCGCAAGGCCCCGGCCCCCGTCACCGTCGTCTTCAGCCATGGCTACTGCCTGAGCCAGGACTCCTGGCACTTCCAGCGCGCCGCGCTCCGGGGCGTCGTGCGCACCGTGCACTGGGACCAGCGCAGCCACGGCCGCTCCGGGCGGGGCGTCGCCCAGACGGAGGAAGGCAAGCACGTCGACATCGAGCAGCTCGGGCGCGATCTGAAGGCCGTCATCGACGCGGCCGCGCCCGAGGGGCCGCTCGTGCTGGTCGGTCACTCCATGGGCGGTATGACGGTCATGGCGCTGGCCGACCAGTATCCCGAGCTGATCCGCGACCGGGTCGTCGCCACCGCCTTCGTCGGTACGTCGTCCGGGAAGCTCGGCGAGGTCAACTTCGGGCTGCCCGTCGCGGGGGTGAACGCGGTGCGGCGGGTGCTGCCGGGCGTGCTCAAGGTGCTGGGCCAGCGGGCCGAGCTGGTGGAGAAGGGGCGCCGGGCCACCGCCGACCTGTTCGCCGGGATCATCAAGCGGTACTCGTTCTCGTCCCGGGACGTCGACCCGGCCGTCGCCCGGTTCGCCGAGCGGATGATCGAGGGCACGCCGATCGACGTGGTCGCCGAGTTCTACCCGGCCTTCGCCGACCACGACAAGACCGAGGCGCTTGCGCTTTTCGAGGACATGCCGGTGCTCGTCCTGGCCGGCGTGGGCGACCTCGTCACCCCCAGCGAGCACAGCGAGGCCATCGCCGACCTGCTGCCGGACGCCGAGCTGGTGCTGGTGCCGGACGCCGGGCACCTGGTGATGCTGGAGCACCCGGAAGTGGTCACCGACCGTCTGGCCGACCTGCTCACCCGCGCGGGTGCCGTGCCCGCAGGGGCTACGGTTATTGGCTATGGAAGCAGCACCGCACAACCCGGGTGACCCCATGACCGTCGACCTGACCATCACCT
Source organism: Streptomyces sp. UG1 (assembly GCF_049974585.1). Lineage (NCBI taxonomy): Bacteria > Bacillati > Actinomycetota > Actinomycetes > Kitasatosporales > Streptomycetaceae > Streptomyces > Streptomyces sp. UG1. The sequence continues at coordinate 196,956 of NZ_JBNGGG010000005.1, forward strand.
CTCCCGAACAGATGCGGGAGCTCGGCCGCCGTCTCGCCAAGCTGCTGCGCGCCGGCGACCTCGTGATGCTCAGCGGGGAGCTCGGCGCCGGCAAGACGACGCTGACGCGCGGGCTCGGCGAGGGGCTGGGGGTGCGGGGCGCGGTCACCTCCCCGACCTTCGTGATCGCCCGCGTGCACCCGTCCCTCGGCGACGGCCCGCCGCTCGTCCACGTCGACGCCTACCGGCTGTCCGGCGGCCTGGACGAGATGGAGGACCTGGACCTCGATGTCTCGCTGCCCGAGTCGGTGATCGTCGTGGAGTGGGGCGAGGGCAAGGTCGAGGAGCTGACGGAGGAGCGGCTCCAGGTCGTGATCCACCGGGCGGTCGGGGACACGACGGACGAGGTACGGCATGTGACGGTGACCGGCCTCGGGGAGCGCTGGGCGACGGCGGACCTGAGCGTGCTGTCGGCCTGAGCCGGACGAACATCTCCGTCTGAGGCAGTGCTGGGACGAGCATCCCCGCCTGAGCTGGACGAGCATCCCCGCCTGAGTCGGGCGAACATCCTCGCCTGAGCCGGACCAGCATCCCCGCCTGAGGTCGGCGAGCATTCCGACAAGGCGTCGGCAAGATGTTGCGTTCGCGGTCTTGCGCGTGGTCACATGGTACCCAGTCCGTAGTTAGGTGTACCTAACTACGTCCGCCCCCGGCTCCCAGGAGGCGTCCATGTCGGCATCGGAGAACCCGGAGAACTCGGAGAACTCGGAGAACCCGGCGAACACCGCCCCGCAGCGGCCCCAGGCGGTCGCCGGGGTGTCCATGCGTGATCTGCTGGCGGCCGGCGCCGCCGCGAACGTGATCTCCACCCCGCCACGCGCGCCGGAGACCGCGCAGCCGCTGCACAGGCAGCGCGAGGCCGCGTAGCGCTCCGCGGGACGTGCCGCGATGGGCCGCCGTTCGACCGCGGCGCCGTCGTGGCTGGTCGCGCCGACGCGGCGGAGCCGCACATCGACACAGCCCCGCGCCTCTTCAGGGCGTTGCTGAGCCGTCTATTCAGCGGATCACCACGACCGACCGGCCGATCGTCGCGAAGTCCCACATCGCGTCGCCGTCCGGGCGGGACTCGCGGATGCCGCCCGTGCGCATGCTCGGGGCGGGGTTCGGCGTCGCGCCCTTGGCGGGGGCGCTGAAGCCGACGGTGACACCGTCCACGGTGGCGAAGCGGACGACGTGCTCGACGGGCATGCCGTCGGTGCCGGTGACCGCGTTGGAGCGGGAGGTGACCGCGTACGCGCCGGGCGGCGGGTCCACCGATCCGGGGGTGACGCGGAACGTCCGCTTGACCTCGCCGGCCTCGTCGACCAGCCACACCCGGTCGTCGTCCACGGAGTACACGACCCGCTGCCCGGTGCCGGACCCGGCCGGCAGCGCGTCGGGGTCCTTGCGGTCGCGCGGCGCCTTGGACGCACTCACCTCGGACGAGCGGTCGGCGCGCTGCCTGGCCAGGTCGGCCGGGACGGTCGCCGAGGCCTGGAAGGCGAGGAAGCCGACGGTCGCGAGGGCGGCCGTGGTCAGCCCCACCACAAAACCGGAGCTGCTGCCTGCCACCGTCGCCCACCTCAGCGTTCGCGTCATGTGCCGTGATCGTCGAATGTCGTGATCAAGGCCGACCGTAGCAGCCGCCGGACGCCCGACCGGGGCGGCGCTTCCCGGGGCGCGGGCGCCGTAGGCTGTTTGCGTGCTCTTGCTCGCTCTGGATACCGCCACCCCCGCCGTCACCGTCGCGCTGCACGACGGCACGGACGTCATCGCCTCGTCGACCCAGGTGGACGCGCGCCGTCACGGCGAGCTGCTGCTGCCGGCCGTCGACCGCGTCCTCACCGAGGCCGGTGTGAAGCTCGACGCCGTCACCGGCATCGTCGTAGGCATCGGACCCGGCCCCTACACCGGGCTGCGCGTCGGCCTGATGACCGCCGACACCTTCGCCCTCGCCCTCGGCGTCCCCGTGCACGGCCTGTGCACGCTGGACGCACTCGCCTACGCAGCCGACATCGAGAAGGGCCCGTTCGTCGTGGCGACCGACGCCCGGCGCAAGGAGGTCTACTGGGCGCGGTACGCCGACTCCCGCACCCGGCTGACCGACCCGGCCGTCGACCGGCCCGCCGACATCGCCGACCAGGTCGCCGGAGTGCCGGCCGTGGGCGCGGGCGCGCTGCTCTACCCCGACGCCTTCCCGCACGCCCACGAGCCCGAGCATGTGTCGGCGGCGGCGCTCGCGGGGCTGGCCGCCGAGAAGCTGGCCGCCGGCGCGGAACTCCCCGCGCCCCGGCCGCTGTACCTGCGCCGCCCCGACGCCCAGGTCCCCAAGAACTACAAGGTGGTCACCCCCAAGTGACACAGGTGCAAGCGGTGCTGCGCGAGCTGCGCTGGTGGGACATCGACGCCGTGCTGGAGCTGGAGAAAGACCTCTTCCCCGAGGACGCCTGGTCCCGGGGCATGTTCTGGTCCGAGCTGGCCCACTCCCGGGGGCCCGAGGCGACCCGCCGCTATGTCGTGGCCGAGGACGGCGGGCGGATCGTCGGCTACGCCGGCCTCGCCGCCTCGGGAGACCTGGCCGACATCCAGACCATCGCCGTCGCCCGCGACCACTGGGGCACCGGACTCGGCGGCCGGCTCCTGACCGAACTGCTGCGCGCCGCCACCGACTTCGAGTGCGCCGAAGTGATGCTGGAGTGCCGCGTGGACAACGTCCGCGCGCAGAAGCTGTACGAGCGCTTCGGCTTCGAGGCCATCGGCTTCCGGCGCGGCTACTACCAGCCGGGGAACGTGGACGCCCTGGTGATGCGACTGACCGCCCCTGAGAACTCCGTACAAGGAACCGAGATCAATGGCTGACTCGCGGGACGTTCCCCTCGTCCTCGGTATCGAGACCTCCTGTGACGAGACCGGCGTCGGCATCGTCCGCGGCACCACGCTGCTCGCCGACGCCGTCGCCTCCAGCGTCGACGAGCACGCCCGCTTCGGCGGTGTGGTGCCGGAGGTCGCCTCCCGGGCGCACCTGGAGGCGATGGTGCCGACCATCGAACGCGCGCTGAAGGAGGCCGGGGTGAGCGCCCGCGACCTCGACGGCATCGCGGTGACCGCCGGTCCGGGCCTCGCGGGCGCGCTGCTGGTCGGCGTGTCGGCGGCGAAGGCATACGCCTACGCGCTGGGCAAGCCGCTCTACGGCGTCAACCACCTCGCCTCCCACATCTGCGTGGACCAGCTCGAACACGGCGCGCTGCCAGAGCCGACGATGGCGCTGCTGGTGAGCGGCGGCCACTCCTCGCTCCTGCTCTCGTCGGACATCACCTCCGACGTCCGTCCGATGGGCGCGACCATCGACGACGCGGCGGGCGAGGCCTTCGACAAGATCGCCCGGGTGCTGAACCTGGGCTTCCCCGGCGGTCCGGTCATCGACCGGTACGCGAAGGAGGGCGACGCGGAGGCGATCGCGTTCCCGCGCGGGCTGACGGGGCCGCGCGATCCGGCGTACGACTTCTCCTTCTCCGGCCTGAAGACGGCGGTGGCCCGCTGGATCGAGGCCAAGCGGGCGGCGGGGGAGGAAGTGCCGGTGCGTGACGTGGCGGCTTCCTTCCAGGAGGCGGTCGTGGATGTGCTGACCCGCAAGGCGGTGCGCGCCTGCAAGGACGAGGGCGTCGACCACCTGATGATCGGCGGCGGCGTGGCGGCGAACTCCCGGCTGCGGGAGCTGGCGCGGCACCGCTGCGAGGCGGCCGGCATCCAACTCCGAGTGCCGCGGCCCAAGCTGTGCACGGACAACGGGGCGATGGTGGCGGCGCTGGGCGCGGAGATGGTGGCGCGGGGCCGGTCGGCGTCTGGCTGGGACCTGTCGGCGGACTCCTCACTGCCGGTGACGGACCCTCATGTGCCGGGCAACCACGACCATGTGCACGAGGTCAGCAAGGAGAACCTGTACTCGTGACGGTCGCGTTGATGTGGGAGGCGCGGGCGGTTCCCGGACGGGGGGAGGAACTGCTCGCGTGGGCCCGGGCGCAGGAGCTGGCGGTACGGCCGCTGCGGCGGGAGACGTTGCGGGCGCCGCAGGACCGGGTGCTCGTCATCACGTGGTGGGACGCAGGGCTCGACGCCGAGCTGCCGGAGCTTCCCGAGCCGGAGGGGGAGTTGGTGACCCGGGCGGTGCATCGGTGGCGGTTCGAGTCGGTGGGGCTCGAGCCGGCGGACGAGGTGTGAGTCGAGGACGTCACCTCGACACCTCCGCCTCGCACCGCAGCTTCCGGTCCGGCCCCAGCTCCCGTACCGGCCCGGTGAGGTTCAGCCGTGCCGTATGCCGTACGTCCGCACTGGACGTCCCCAGCCGCAGCTCCAGAACCCCCGGTTCCACGATCCGGCGCCCCGACCGGTCGGTGAACCCCGACAGGTCCGCGTGGAAGCGGAAGGTCACCCGCCGCGCCTCGCCCGCCTCCAGCTCCACCCGCTGGTAGCCGATCAACCGCACATCGGGCCGGGTCACCGACGCCACCGGATCGTGCAGATAGAGCTGCACGACCTCCGCCCCGGCCCGATCACCCGTGTTCCGGACCGTCACCGACACGTCGTACGACCCGTCCGTGCCGATCTCCGCCGCCGGAGCCGTGGGGTTCTCCCACGCGAACGACGTGTACGACCCCCCGTGCCCGAACGCGTACAACGGCGTCGGATCCAGATTGCTGACCTCCCCCGCCAGCCCCAACGGCGGCTGCAGATACGTCCACGGCTGCCCCCCGGCCACCCGCGGCACACTCACCGGCAACCGCCCCGACGGGTTCACGCGGCCCGACAGCACTCCCGCCACCGCCGGGCCGCCCTCCTCCCCGGGGAAGAACGCCTGGACCACCGCCGCGAGCCGCCCGTGCCAGCGGCCCAGGGCGTAGGGGCGGCCGGTGAGCAGGACCAGCACCACCGGGACGCCGGTCGCCACCAGCGCGTCCAGCAGCTCCGCCTGGACGCCGGGCAGCCGCAGATCCGTCACGTCGCAGCCCTCGCCCGACGTCCCCCGGCCGAACAGCCCCGCCCGGTCGCCCAGTACCGCCAGGCACACGTCCGCCTCCGACGTGCGGGCCACCGCCTCCTCGAAGCCGGCCGTGTCCGGGTCCGAGACTCCGCAGCCCTCGGCGAAGGTCACCTTGGCGTCGGGGAGTTCGACGCGCAGCGACTCCAGGACCGTGGGGATCTCGATGCCCATCGGTACCTCGGGGTGGTGCGTGAGGACGTGGGACGGGAAGGAGTAGCAGCCGAGCATGGCCAGGGCGTCCGCCGCGCGGGGGCCGACGACCGCGATACGGGTGTCGGGGGGCAGGGGCAGGACGCCGTCCGGGTTGTCCAGCAGGACCACGGACTCCTCGGCCAGGCGGCGGGCCAGCGCGCGGTTCGCGGGGGAGTCCAGGTCGATGGGCGTGGTCGGCGGCTCCGGAGTCCAGTTCTCGTCCAGCAGGCCCAGCTCGCACTTCTGGAGCAGGACCCTGCGGGCCGCGCGGTCCACCAGCTCCTCCGGTACCTCACCTGCCCGTACCGCCTCCAGCAGCGGCTCTCCGTAGCACTTCAGCGTCGGCAGCTCCACGTCGAGACCGGCGGCCAGCGCCGCGTGCGCGGCCTCGGCGGGGGTGCCGGCGACGCGGTGCAGGGTCTGCAGGAAGTCGACGCCGAAGTAGTCGGCCACGACCGTTCCCGTGAAGCCCCACTGCTCGCGCAGGAGTTCGGTGAGCAGGGCCGGGTCGGCGGAGGCCGGCACGCCGTCCGTCTCGTTGTACGCCGCCATCACCGACCGCGCCCCGCCCTCGCGCAGCGCCATCTCGAACGGCGGGAGCGTGATGTCCGCGAACTCCCGTACGCCCGCCCGCACCGGCGCGAGGTTGCGTGCGCCCGCCGACGACGCGTATCCGGCGAAGTGCTTGAGGGTGGCGACGACTCCGGCCGACTCCAGGCCCCGGACGTAGGCCGTGGCGATCGTGCCGGTCAGGTACGGGTCCTCGCCGACGGTCTCCTCGACCCGGCCCCAGCGCGGATCGCGTACGACGTCCAGGACCGGTGCCAGGCCCTGGTGGACGCCGACCGAGCGCAGGTCCTCGCCGATGCGGCGGGCCATCTCCTCGACCAGCGGGGGATCGAAGGTGGCCCCCCACGCCAGTGGGACCGGGTAGGCCGTGGCCTGCCAGGCCGTGAAGCCGGCCAGGCACTCCTCGTGGGCCACCGCGGGGATGCCGAAGCGGCCCGCCTCGGTGATGCGGCGCTGGGCGCGGGCCAGTGCGCGCGCGCCCAGCGCCGGGTCCACGGGGGCGGTGCCGAAGGAACGGGTGAGCTGACCCAGACCGTGGGTGATCAGCTCGGCGAAGTCGTAGTCGGCGGTCATGTCGTGCTGGTGCGGGGCGACTCCCTCACCGTCCGTGGCGGCGCCCACCCACACGCCGTACAACTGGGCGGTCTTCTCCTGAAGGGTCATCCGGGAGAGGAGGTCGTCGACGCGGGCGGCGGCGGGCAGGGCGGGGTCGCGCCAGGGGGCGGTGGTCATGAAACTCCTGTCGGGGCGATGGCCCACTCGCGAATGTTTCGTTGTTCACCTCGAATGTTCCGGGAACCTAGGGCCGGTGAGAAGGGTTCGTCAAGAGGTCGCGCAGGGATACGATCGCCGCCATGACAGCCCGTGAGCCCGCTGAAACCCGGACGCCAAAGTCGGAAACCCGGACGACACAGTCGGAGAACCGGTCGGCGACGTCGCAGACCCGCACGACCGCCACGACGGCGGCGCCGACGACCGGCCGGTCCGCGCAGACCGCGACCCTCGCCGAGATCGCCCGCGAGGCCGGCGTCTCCGCGCCGACTGTTTCGAAGGTCCTCAACGGACGCGCCGACGTCGCCCCGGCCACCCGCGCCCGCGTCGAGGAGCTGCTGCGCGCCCACGGCTACCGCCGACGGCGTGCCGAGGCCAGCCGCTCGCCGCTGATCGACCTGGTCTTCCACGAGCTGGAGAGCGCGTGGGCGATGGAGGTCATCCGGGGGGTGGAGAACGTCGCCCGGGACGCCGGGCTGAGCGTGGTGCTCAGCGAGAGCGCGGGACGGCTGACCCCGGGGCGGACCTGGGCCGACCAGGTCGCCGCCCGCCGCCCGCACGGCGTGGTCCTCGTCCTCTCCGGCCTCGACGAGTCCCAGCGCGCCCTGCTGACCAGCCGGTCGATCCCGTTCGTGGTCATGGACCCGGCGGGCGACCCGGGCGCCGACGTGCCGTCCATCGGCGCGACCAACTGGCAGGGCGGGCTCGCCGCCACCCGGCACCTGGTCGAGCTGGGCCACCGCAGGATCGGCGCGATCACCGGACCGTCCCGGATGATGTGCAGCCGCGCCCGCGTCGACGGCTACCGCGCCGCCCTGGAGACCGCCGGGCTCCCCGTCGACTCCGACCTCGTGCGGCCCGGCGACTTCCACCACGAGACCGGCTACCGGCAGGGCCTGGAGCTGCTGCGCCGCCCGGACCGGCCCACCGCCGTCTTCGCCGGCAACGACCTGCAGGCGCTCGGGCTGTACGAGGCCGCGCGCGAGCTGGGGCTGCGGATCCCGGAGGACCTGAGCGTGGTCGGCTTCGACGATCTGCCGGTCGCGCGCTGGGTGGGGCCGCCGCTGACGACCGTACGGCAGCCGCTGACGGAGATGGCGGAGGCGGCGGCGAAGCTGGTCCTGGACCTGGCGCGGGAGGAGGGGACACCGGCGGCCACACGGGTGGAGCTGGCCACGAGCCTGGTGGTGCGCAGCAGCACGGCGGAGCCTCCGGCGGTTTAGCGGGGTGCCGCGCACTGCCACCGAAGCTGATCGGTTGTTAGGCCGAAACTTTCGAACCCTCGTGCTGTCCCTGGGCTGAGAAGTCTGAGATTTTCCGAAGAAAAGCCGTTCCGGTGTTCCTGCCCGTAATAATTCGGACTTACGTTCCTTCCCGTGACGGGACGAGACGAGAACGGGGACGAGGGCAGACGGACGGGCCGGCGGTCGGCAGCGCTGAAGACCGCCGGCCTCGTCCTGGCGGGCGCCCTGGTGCTGGGCGTGGGCGCGGCCGGCTGGGCCTTATGGCATCTGAACGCCAACATCAAGAGCGTCGACATCGACAACGCGCTCGGCGACGACCGCCCCCCGAAGGAGGTCCCGGCCCCGTCGCCGTCGGCCTCCTCGTCCCCGCTGCCCACTCAGTCCCTGAACATCCTGGTCCTGGGCTCCGACTCGCGCAGCGGCGAGGAGAACCAGGAGCTCGGCGGCGGCAGCAGCACCGGCGCCCGCTCGGACACGGCGATGGTGGTCCACGTCGACGCCGGCCGCACCGGGGCGACGATCGTCAGCATCCCGCGCGACACCCTCGTCACCCGCCCGTCCTGCCCGCTGCCGTCGGGCGGTTCGACACGGGTGGCGTACGGCACGATGTTCAACAGCGCGTACGCCGTCGGCGGCCCGGTCTGCGCGGTGAAGACGGTCGAGTCGCTCACGGACATCCGCATGGACCACTACCTCGAGATCGACTTCTCGGGCTTCGCGAAGCTGGTGGACGCGCTGGGCGGCGTCACCGTCACGACGGACGAGGACATCGACGACGAGGACAGCCACCTCCGCCTCGCGGCCGGCACCCACCACCTGGACGGCGAGCAGGCCCTGGCCCTGGCCCGCACCCGGCACGGCATAGGCGACGGCAGCGACCTCGGCCGCATAGGCCTGCAACACAGGCTGGTGAAGGCCCTGCTGGACCAGATCTCCGCCACCAGCCTCCTCACCGACCCCGCCCGGCTCTACCGCGTGGCCGACGCGGTGACGAGCAGCCTCACCACCGACACGGGCCTGGACTCCCTGAGCGAGCTGATGTCGCTCGGACAGAGCCTGCAGGGCCTGTCGTCGGACACGGCGAAGACGGTGACCATGCCGGTGCTGCCGGCCCCGTCGGACCGCAACCGGGTGGTGGCCCAGGAGCCCGAGGCGCGGGAGCTGTGGGAGTCACTGCGCTGACGGGCAGGTCGGCGCCGACCGGAGAGAACTCTCCGAAGGAATTCGAAGAAATCCGGGGAGCGTGTCGATGCGGGTGTCTCCCGTTCGACGCAGGGGTGAGAGGCCGGGAAGGACCGGTCACCGAACCCGAGGAGTCACCATGCCGCGCTACCTCTCCATGATCCGTGTCGACGAGTCCGCCGCCGCCAAGGGACCCAGCGACGAGCTGATGCAGCGGATGGGCGAGCTGATCGAGGAGATGACGAAGGCGGGCGTCCTGCTCGACACCGCCGGGCTGACCCCGACCGCCCAGGGCACCCGGGTGCACTACGAGGGCGGACGGATTTCCGTGACCGACGGGCCGTTCACCGAGGCCAAGGAGGTCATCGGCGGATACGCGCTCATGCAGTGCAAGGACCGGGCCGAGGCGATCGAGTGGACCAAGCGGTTCCTGAAGATCCACGAGGAGCACTGGACCATGACCTGCGAGCTGCGGGAGGTCGTGGAGGGCTGAGCGGCCTTCTTTGGCACCGTCGCCGCACGGGGTGTCTGATGGTGGGCTGTGGAACCGCAGCCCCAGCCCGCCGCAGACCCCGGCCGCGCCGCCCTGGCCGCCACCGTCGAGACCGTCTTCCGCATCGAGTCCCCGCGCGTCATCGCCACCGTCACCCGCATGGTCCGCGACGTCGGCATCGCCGAGGAACTCGCACAGGACGCGCTGGTCGCAGCCCTGGAGCAGTGGCCGCGCGACGGCGTCCCGGACAACCCCGGCGCCTGGCTCATGGCCGCCGCCAAGCACCGTGCCGTGGACCTGATCCGCCGCCGCGAGAACTACGCCCGCAAGCTCGCCGAGATCGGCCGCGACCTGGAGACGACGGCACCCCCTGAGGAGCCCTCCGACCCCGACGACATCGACGACGACCTGCTCCGCCTGGTCTTCACCACCTGCCACCCGGTGCTCTCGCCGCAGGCCCGCATCGCGCTCACCCTGCGCCTGCTCGGCGGCCTGAGCACACCGGAGATCGCCCGTGCGTTCCTGGTGCCGGAGGCGACCGTCGCCCAGCGCATCGTCCGCGCCAAGCGCACGCTCGCCGCCAGGAACGTCGCCTTCGAGGTCCCGTACGGCCCCGACCGCGAGGCCCGCCTCGGCTCGGTCCTCGACGTCATCTACCTGATCTTCAACGAGGGTTACGCCGCCACGGCCGGCGACGACCTGCTGCGCCCGGCCCTGTGCGAGGACGCGCTGCGCCTGGCCCGCGTGCTGTCGGGACTGATGCCGAAGGAGCCGGAGGTGCACGGCCTGACGGCCCTGCTGGAGTTCCAGGCCTCCCGCACGGCGGCCCGCACCGGCCCGTCCGGCGAACCGGTCCTCCTCAAGGACCAGAACCGCAGCCGCTGGAACCGCATGCTCATCGCCCGCGGCATCACGGCCCTGTCCCGCGCCGACGCCACGGCCACGGGCGCCCCCGGCCCGTACGCCCTCCAGGCCGCGATCGCCGCCTGCCACGCGCACGCGTACACGTACGAGGAGACCGACTGGAAGGCCATCGCGACGCTGTACGGCCTCCTGGCCGCCCGGTCCCCCTCCCCGGTGGTCGAGCTGAACCGCGCGGTCGCCGTGTCGATGGCCGAGGGCCCGGGGCCGGCCCTGGAGATCGTCGACGCGATCGCCGCCGAACCGGCCCTGCGGGACTACCACTTGCTGCCGAGCGTGCGCGGCGACCTGCTGCTGCGCCTCGGCCGTACGGCGCAGGCGCGCGCGGAGTTCGAGCGGGCGGCGGCGCTGACCCGCAACGAGCGGGAGCGGGAGCTGCTGCTGAAGCGGGCGGCGGCGGCCGAGGGGGCGTGACTACGCGGGCCGCCCGACCAGCATCGTCGGCGCCCCCGCCACCCGGGTCAGAAACACCGTCGCCGAGCCCGGCCCCTGCGGCTTGACCTTCCTGCGCAGCTCCTCCGGCTCGACGGCGGAGCCCCGTTTCTTGACGGTGAGGACACCCACCTCCCGCTCCCGCAGCAGCGCCTTCAGCTTCTTGACGTTGAAGGGGAGTTGGTCGGTGATCTCGTAGGCCGTCGCGTACTCCGTCGCCCGCAGCTCGTCCGCCGTGACGTACGCGATCGTCGCGTCGATCAGCCCGCCGTCCAGCCGGTCGGCGACCTCGGCGACCAGATGGGCGCGGATGACGGCGCCGTCGGGCTCGTACAAGTACCGCCCGACGGGCCGGACCTGCGGGTCGGGGAGGCCGCGCGAGAGCAGTGAGCGCGGGCCAGGCAGCAGGGTGGCCCGCACCGCGCCGGGATCGGTGCCGAACCACAGCACCGCCTCCTTCACGTCCCCGCCGTCCGAGATCCACTCGGCCTCGGCGTCGTCCGGGATCGCCTCGTGGGGGATCCCGGGCGCGATCTTCAGCGCGGCGCGCGGCGCCTTGCGGGCGGCCTCCACGGCCCACGACAGCGGCGGCGAGTACGCCTCGGGATCGAAGATCCTGCCGCGGCCGCCCCGCCGGGCGGGATCGACGAACACGGCGTCGCAGCCGGCGGTGTCCACCTCGGTGACATCCGCCTCCCGCACCTCGACGAGGTCGGCGAGCCCGAGGCCCGCCATGTTCGCCCGCGCCACCGCCGCGGTCACCGGATCCCGGTCCACCGCCAGCACCCGGATCCCGGCCCGCGCCAACGCGATCGCGTCGCCCCCGATCCCGCAGCACAGGTCGGCGACCGAGGTGACGCCCAGATCCCGCAGGCGCTCCGCCCGGTACGTCGCGACACTCGCCCGCGTCGACTGCTCCACCCCGTGCGGCGTGAAGAACATCCGCCCCGCGTCCGCCGCCCCGAACTTCGCCGCCGCCCGCTGCCGCAGCCGCGCCTGCCCGAGCGCCGCCGACACCAGCTCGGCGGGGTGCTCGCGGCGCAGCCTGGTGGCGACGGCCAGCTCGTCGGCGGGGTCGGTGTCCCGGACGGCGTCGAGGAGGGCGCGGCCCTCGGGGGTGCGGAGGGAGGTCAGGGAGCCGAGGTCGTCGTTCACCGGGTCATTGTCGGCCAGTCGGTGGATGGTTCGCCTGCTGCGGCGGTGTCGGCCCGGCTTCGGGGCGGTGGCCTGCCAGGATCCGGCTCCATGCGACTAGTAGTACAAAATGACAAAATGATCGGAAATGGGGCGGCGGCAGTGCGGTATCGCCGGCGCACCGTCCTGCGTGCGCGCGTTCACGGCGTCCTCACCGTGCTCGCCGTCGCGGCCATCGCCTCCGGCTGCGCGCAGGGCGGAGTGGCCGGCTCCGGGCCCGGCGGCGCGACCGAGGCCGAGGGCCCCACCCCCGGCCGTCACCCCCTCAAGGCACCGCCCCCGGGCGTCACCCCGGAACCACCGGCCAGGAAGTTCCGCTCCGCCCACGAGGCCCGCGCCGCCCGGATCGCCGCCGCCAGACGCTGGCGCCTGGACGGCGTACCGCTCACACCCCCGCCACCCCCGGCCAAGAAGCCGCAGATCACCACCCGCAAGGGCTTCGAGGTCGCCGGCCACCGGGAACTCGGCCTGCCCCCCGTCTTCACGACCATCCCGACCAGACAGCGGGTCGTCTTCCTCACCATCGACGACGGCGCCGAGAAGGACCCGGCGTTCCTGCGGATGATGGACGACCTGCAGGTGCCCTACACCGCCTTCCTCAGCAACTACCTGATCAAGGAGGACTACGGCTACTTCGGGCGGATGCAGCGCGGCGGCGTGGTCCTGAACAACCACACCCTCCACCACCCCTACCTCCCGGCCCTGTCCTACCGCCGCCAGCAGATCGAGATCTGCGGCATGCAGGAGGTCATCGAGGAGCGCTACGGCAAACGCCCGCTGCTGTTCCGCCCGCCCTTCGGCAACTACAACCGGGACACCCTGCGTGCCGCGAAGTCCTGCGGCATCAAGTACGTCCCGCTGTGGAACGAGGAGGTCTTCGTCGACCGCTGGGACTACCGCGAGTGGGACCGGAAGATCCGACCGGGTGACATCGTGCTCACTCATTTCCGGGGCCGGGACGACTGGAAGGGCACAATGCCCGACATGATCCGCCGGTTCCTGAACAAGGTGACGGCCGAGGGGTACGCGGTGGCCCGGCTGGAGGACTACCTGTGAGGTCGGCGCCCGGGGCGCGGGCGCTGGCGGCCACGGCCCTGGCGTCCGCCCTGCTCGCCGGGTGCGCCGGTCCGCCCGACCCGCGCGGCGGACCGGGCGGGCATGCGGCGCGCTCGGCGAAGAACCCGACGCACACCTCCCAGCCGTACCGCCACTGGGGCCTGACCGACCCGCTGCCCGCGCCGCCGTCCCCGCCGGCCCGCAGGCCGGCGCGCCCGGCCGGCACTCCGCTGCCGGTCGTGCACCGCGTCCCCACCCGCGACAAGGTCGTCTTCCTCACCTACGACGACGGCGCCGAGAAGGACCCCCGCTTCGTCGACATGGTCCGAGAGCTACGGCTGCCCGTCAGCATGTTCCTCACGGACAGCGTCGTCGGCCCGGGCTACGGCCACTTCGCGCGGCTGCGCGCGGTCGGCGCGTCGATCCAGAACCACACCCTCGACCACGCCGCCCTGCGCGGTCTGCCGTACGCCGGCCAGCGCGCCGAGATCTGCGGCCAGCAGAGCAAACTCCGCGCCCGTTTCGGCGTACGCCCCCGCCTCTTCCGCCCGCCCTACGGCACGTACGACACCACCACGCTCCGCGCCGCGGCCCACTGCGGCGTGACGGCGGTCGTGCTGTGGCGGGCGGCGGTGGAGGGCGACGGCGAACTGACGTACGCGAAGGGCCCCCGCCGACTGCGCGCCGGCGACATCATCTCCGTCCCGTCGAGCGAGCCGACCGGACTGAGCCTGCGGGAGCGGACGACGAGGTTGCTTCGGGAGATCCAGGGGCGGGGGCTGACGGTGGGCCGGTTGGAGGATTACGTCTGAGGGGAATTTCCGGCGCGGGCCGGCTCGGCGAGCGCAGCGGACGCGCAGTGAATTAGCAGTCCGCTTGACCGAGTGCTAATCGCGGTCATAGTCTCGGCTCTGGCACTCGGCAGATGAGAGTGCCAACCACGCGACGGGCAGGTCCGGCACCCGCGACGACGGATCGACCTGGTCGCCACCTCAGACAGTTAACCCCGTGAGATCTCCGAAGGGGGAGGTCGGATCGTGACGACCGCCAGCTCCAAGGTTGCCATCAAGCCGCTCGAGGACCGCATCGTGGTCCAGCCGCTGGACGCCGAGCAGACCACGGCCTCTGGCCTGGTCATCCCGGACACCGCCAAGGAGAAGCCCCAGGAGGGCGTCGTCCTGGCCGTGGGCCCGGGCCGCTTCGAGAACGGCGAGCGCCTGCCGCTCGACGTCAAGACCGGCGACATCGTGCTGTACAGCAAGTACGGCGGCACCGAGGTGAAGTACAACGGCGAGGAGTACCTCGTCCTCTCGGCTCGCGACGTGCTCGCGATCATCGAGAAGTAAGACCACCTCAGAGTTTTTGAGCTGCGCCCCTGGCCCCCGCGACCAGTCAAAGAAGCCGGGCGCCCGGGGCGCAGTGTCTTTTTGAACCCACAGATTCCGAGAGGGCTCCCGCTGTCATGGCGAAGATCCTGAAGTTCGACGAGGACGCCCGTCGCGCCCTCGAGCGCGGCGTCAACAAGCTGGCCGACACGGTCAAGGTGACGATCGGCCCCAAGGGCCGCAACGTCGTCATCGACAAGAAGTTCGGCGCGCCCACCATCACCAACGACGGCGTCACCATCGCCCGCGAGGTCGAGGTCGAGGACCCGTACGAGAACCTCGGCGCCCAGCTGGTGAAGGAGGTGGCGACCAAGACCAACGACATCGCGGGTGACGGTACGACCACCGCCACCGTGCTCGCCCAGGCGCTGGTCCGCGAGGGCCTGAAGAACGTCGCCGCGGGCGCCTCCCCGGCCGCGCTCAAGAAGGGCATCGACGCCGCCGTCGCGGCCGTCTCCGAGGACCTGCTGGCCTCCGCCCGCCCGATCGACGAGAAGTCCGACATCGCCGCCGTGGCCGCGCTGTCCGCCCAGGACCAGCAGGTCGGCGAGCTGATCGCCGAGGCGATGGACAAGGTCGGCAAGGACGGTGTCATCACCGTCGAGGAGTCCAACACCTTCGGTCTGGAGCTGGACTTCACCGAGGGCATGGCCTTCGACAAGGGCTACCTGTCGCCGTACATGGTGTCCGACCAGGAGCGTATGGAAGCCGTCCTCGACGACCCGTACATCCTCATCAACCAGGGCAAGATCTCCTCCATCCAGGACCTGCTGCCGCTGCTCGAGAAGGTCATCCAGGCCGGCTCCTCCAAGCCGCTGCTGATCATCGCCGAGGACGTCGAGGGCGAGGCCCTGTCGACCCTGGTCGTCAACAAGATCCGCGGCACCTTCAACGCGGTCGCGGTCAAGGCCCCCGGCTTCGGCGACCGCCGCAAGGCGATGCTGCAGGACATGGCGGTCCTCACCGGCGCCACGGTCATCTCCGAGGAGGTCGGCCTCAAGCTCGACCAGGCCGGTCTGGACGTGCTGGGCACCGCCCGCCGCGTCACGGTCACCAAGGACGACACGACCATCGTCGACGGCGCCGGCAAGGCCGACGACGTCCAGGGCCGCGTCGCCCAGATCAAGGCCGAGATCGAGAACACCGACTCCGACTGGGACCGGGAGAAGCTCCAGGAGCGCCTGGCGAAGCTGGCCGGCGGCGTGTGCGTGATCAAGGTCGGCGCCGCCACCGAGGTGGAGCTGAAGGAGAAGAAGCACCGTCTGGAGGACGCCATCTCCGCGACCCGCGCCGCGGTCGAGGAGGGCATCGTCTCCGGTGGTGGCTCCGCGCTCGTCCACGCGGTGAAGGTCCTGGAGGGCAACCTCGGCAAGTCCGGCGACGAGGCCACGGGTGTCGCGGTCGTCCGCCGCGCCGCCGTCGAGCCGCTGCGCTGGATCGCCGAGAACGCCGGCCTCGAGGGCTACGTGATCGTCTCCAAGGTGGCCGAGCTCGACAAGGGCAACGGCTACAACGCCGCGACCGGCGAGTACGGCGACCTGGTCAAGGCCGGCGTCATCGACCCGGTCAAGGTCACCCGCTCCGCCCTGGAGAACGCCGCCTCCATCGCCTCCCTGCTGCTCACGACCGAGACCCTGGTCGTCGAGAAGAAGGAAGAGGAGGAGCCGGCGGCCGCCGGTGGCCACGGCCACGGGCACGCCCACTGACGTACGTCAGCACTGAGGCCCGGCACCCTTGGGGTGCCGGGCCTTCGCCGTTGCCGCCGGGCTACCGCTCCAGCCCCTCCAGGGCCCCGAGCTGAGCCATCAGCCCGAGCCGGTCGTACTGCCACCACCCCTCGGCGATCTTCCCCTCCGGGATGAACCGATGGATGGTCGTCCCGGTCATGGAGACCTTCTTGCCGGTGGCGGCGATCCCGAGGAAGTCGCCCTTGTGCGTCCCGTTCCACGTCCACCGGGTGCACACCCGGTCACCCTGGGCGACCTGGTCCTCGATCGTGAACGAGAAGTCGAACGCGCTGCGCCACATCTCGGCCTCGCGCCTGATCGCGTCCATGCCGATGGCGTCCTGCGGGTTGGACGGATCGTGGTCGTGGTAGTCCTCCACGAGCAGATCGTTGAGCGGCGGCAGCTCGCCCTTGCCGCCCAGCGTCTCGAAGAACCTGCGCGCGGAGGCGTCGTACAACTGCTCGTCCCGCATCACGTCCAGGTCCGTGAACGTCGGTGTCTCGTCGCAGAGCGCGACCATCTCCTGGAAGATCCGGTCGGTCTCGGGGAGATGGGAGTTGCGCATCGCCTCCTCGTACGACGGGAACTCCACGATCTCGATGAAGTGCGACGCGTCGGACCGATCGCTCCCGATGATGTCGTGCGTCGCCGTCCGCTTCCCCTTGGTCTGCTCGACCCACCTGTCCATCAGCCGGTTCATCTCGTCGAAACGGCTGGTCCTGCAATCGATGAGCTGCACGAAGGTCATGGGGCACCTCCCGACGCCCGAGTCCGATACGACCGACATGCAAGATTTTATGGCGTTCGGACTGCTTGTTCCTCCGCTCGGCTCACTGCGGCCCGTACTTCCGCCCCGTCCTCGAGCTGATCCCACCGAGCATCCCCCGAGGCATCAACTTCGCCGCCCCCAGCAGCACCTTGTACCGAGGGTCCGGAATCGACACCACCTTCCCCCGCGCCAGATCCCCGAGCGCCGCCGCCACCAGCTTGTCGGCGTCCAGCCACATCCACCCCGGAATGTTGTCCGTCCCCATCCCGGCCCGCTCATGGAACTCGGTCCGCACGAACCCGGGGCACAGCGCCATCAGCCGCACCCCGCTCCCGGCCAGATCCCGCGCCGCCCCCTGCGTGAACTGCACGACCCACGCCTTGGACGCGCCGTACGTCCCGCGCGGCACGAAGGCGGCGACCGACGCCACGTTGACGACACCCCCGCGCCCCCGCTCCCGCATCGCCTCCACAGCCGCCGACGTCAGGCGCAGCACCGCCTCGCAGTGCACCTTGAGCATCTTCAGCTCGTCGGCCATGGAGACATCGAGATAACGGCCCTTGTTGCCGAAGCCGGCGTTGTTGATCAGCAGGTCGACGGGGTTCCGGCGCTCGCCCAGGCGGGCGGCGACCGACTCGATGCCGGTGTCCTGAGCGAGGTCCGCGGTCAGCACCTCGGCCTCGATGCCGTGCCGGTCGTGCAGCTCGGTCGCCTGCTCGCGCAGCCGCTTGGTGTCCCGGGCCACCAGGACGAGGTCGTGCCCGTCGGCGGCCAGCCGCCGTGCGAACGCGGCGCCGATCCCCGCGGTCGATCCCGTAATCAATGCCGTTGTCATGGCGCAAGATTAGTGACCCGGACCGGATGCTTCCGCTCCCCGCTCAGCCGTGCCGGTGCCCCGACGCCCGCTGCCCCTTGTCGACCACCACGAACTGGCCCATCATTCCTTCGTCCTCGTGGTACAGCAGATGACAGTGATACATGTACGGCGACTCCGGATCCGCGGGCCCGGTGAAGTGCAGCGCCAGCTTCACGGTCGTCCCGTGCGGCACGAACACCGTGTCCTTCGGACCGCGCAGCGCGGCCGGCGGCGCCTGACCGTCCACCTCCAGCACCCGGAACTGCACATCGTGCACATGGAAGTTGTGCGGCATGCCGTTGCCGTTGCGGACCGTCCACACCTCCGTCGTCCCCCGCGTGACCGTCTCGTCGACGCGGCCCATGTCCATCGCCCGCCCGTTGATACCGGACCGCTTCAGATCGAAGTGCCGCCCACGCACCGCATCCGTGCCGTCCGGCGTCTCCGACTCGCCCAGCGCGGCCGGTATCGCGGGTGAAGGGCGCAGCGCTTCGGCCGCCCGCAGCTCCAGCACGTCGAAGGAGTCGTCGCCGCCGCCGAACCGCCGCTGCCAGCCGTCCCCGTAGTTGTCCTGCGGGAAGCTGCGCAGCATCACGCGCTCACCCGCCCGCATCTGCACGACGATCTCGGCGCGCTCACCCGGTGACAGTTGGACACGGTCCATGGACTCCGGCCGCTCCAGCAGACCCCCGTCCGTGGCTATCAGGGAGAAGGCGCGGTCGTCCGGGAAACCGAAGGCGTACGTCCGTGCGGTCGAGGCGTTGAGCAGCCGCAGCCGTATGAGCTCGTCGCCGACCTCCCGGTAGGGGCGCAGCGTGCCGTTGACCATCGTCCGGTCGCCGAGGAAACCCACGTTCTGCATCATCCTGCGGCCGCCGTCGAGCTTCGCGCCGTCGAAGCGCACGTCCTGCACGATGACGGGAAGGTCGTCGACGCCGTACCGCTTCGGCAGGGCGAGTTCCCCGGACTTCTCGTCGTCGAGGATGAACATGCCGGCCAGGCCCTTGCGCACATGCCGTTCGGTCGCACCGTGCGGGTGCGGATGGTACCAGAGCGTCGCGGCCGGCTGGTCCACGGTCCAGTGCGGGGTCCAGGTGCCGCCGGCGGCGATCATCTGGTGCGGGCCGCCGTCCACCCGCGCGGGCAGGTGCATGCCGTGCCAGTGCACGCCGGATGCCTCGTCCAGTCCGTTCGCTATGCGCACGCGGACCTTCTCGCCGCGCGTCGCACGGAGCGTCGGGCCGAGATAGGAGCCGTTGAACCCCCATGTCGGGGTCTTCACCCCGTCCTCGAACTCCGTCTCACCCGCGCGCATCCGCAGGTCGAAGACGCGCGTGCCGTCCTCGTCGACGGTCGACTCGGCCAGCGGCGGTATCGCCAGGGCGTTGTCGAACGACGCCTTGCCGACCGTGCTGACGTCGGCGCCGGTCCACAGCCAGGCGAACAGGCCGCCGACGGCCAGCGCGACGACGGTGACGACGGAGCCGAGAACGATGAGGACACGCTTGACGCGAGACATGCTTCGAGCGTCCTCGCCCGCCGCCCGCCGAACATCCGGGTCGTCCCCCGGCCCACCCCGAGCCAACCCCCGCCGCTCTCACGGGGTTTCCCCCTAGGAGCCGTGCGGCGCCCGGCCGGCCGGCCTCGGGGCCGGAGCTGTCGTACCGTCAGGCGCCGTGCTGCGCCACATACTTCCGCGCCGTCTCCAGCGACTCGGGGTGCAGCGCCTCGCCCGCCGCCAGCAACCGCGGCAGCAGCTCGCGGTGCGTCGTCACCGCCCGGAACTGAAGCGCCACCGTGACGTCGTGGTCCGGCCGGTGGATGATCTCCAGCGCGTCCCCCGCCTTGATCTCGCCCGGCTCGATCACCCGCAGATACGCGCCCGGCGCACCCTTCGCCGTGAACCGCTTCACCCACTGCTTCTCACCCACATGGCCCTGGAAGGTGAGACAGGGAATCCGGCCGGACGTCACCTCCACAACCACCGCCGAGCCGATCCGCCAGCGCTCGCCGATCAGCGCGCCGGAGACGTCCAGCCCGGATGTCGTGAGGTTCTCGCCGAAGCCGCCGTTCGCCAGCGGGCGCCCCAGCTCGCGCTCCCAGTCGTCGAGGTCCTCCCGCGCCACCGCGTACACGGCCTGGTCGTCCCCGCCGTGATGGCGCAGGCTACACACCTCGTCCCCGGCCACGCCGCTCCCACCGGTCCCCTTGGGCCCGGGCGCCGCCAGCCGCACCGGCCCCTCCACCGGCTGCTTGTCGATGCCGGTCACGCCCTCCGGGTGGTCCGTGTACGGCACATGCTTACGGCGGCCCAGGTTCACAGACAGAAGCTTCATGAAGGCACGGTAGGCGACCAGCAGTCAAAGCGTCCATGCGTTATCCCGCGGCATACCCAAGGCTCCCTTATGCTCTAGCTGTGATCGAGGCCCGTCATCTCCGCGTGCTGCGCGCCGTCGCCGCCACCGGCTCCTTCTCCGCGGCGGGGCGCGAGCTGGGCTGCACCCAGCCCGCCGTGAGCCAGCAGATGAAGGCCCTGGAGGCGTCCGTCGGCACACCCCTGCTGGTCCGCAGCGGGCGCGAGATGCGGCTGACTCAGGCCGGCGAGGCCCTGGTGCGGCACGCCGCCGGAATCCTGGCCGGACTCACCGCCGCCGAAGAGGAGGTCGCCGCCATCGCCGGCCTGCGCGCCGGACGCGTACGCCTCGTCTCCTTCCCCAGTGGCAGCTCCGCCCTCGTCCCGACCGCCCTCGCCGCCCTGCGCGCCGCGCACCCCGGCACCCGCGTCTCCCTGGAGGAGGCCGAGCCGCCGAAGTCCGTCGAGCTGCTGCGCGAGGGCGACTGCGATGTGGCGCTCGCCTTCCGGTACGAGGGCGCCGCCCAGGAGGGGGAGTGGGACGACCTCGTCGTCCGTCCCCTGCTGACGGACCGTCTCGTCGGACTCGTACCGGAACGGCACCGGCTCGCGCGCGCGGGGTCCGTCGCCATCGGGGAGCTCGCGGCCGAGCCGTGGATCGCCGGGTGCCCGCGCTGCCGGGGACAGTTGGTCGAGGTGTGCGAGGGCGCCGGCTTCACCCCCCGTATCGACTTCGCCACCGACGACTATCCGGCGGTCGTCGGCCTGGTGGGCGCCGGCCTGGGCGTGGCGGTCCTGCCCCAGCTCGCCGTCGAGTCCGTACGGCCACGGGGCGCGCGCATGCTGACGCTGGAACCGGCCGTCCGCCGGGAGATCGTCGCGCTCACCCTGCCCGACCTCGCGCAGGTCCCGGCCGTCGCGGCGACGCTGGAGCAACTGGCACGGGCCGCCGCCCGCTAAGGCAGAAGGAAGGGCACGCGCGCGCGTGCCCTGATTGCAGAAACGTTCCTTCAGGTGTTCGGACCGGCCTCGCCGCTGGTCGTCGATGCCGACACCAGCCGGTTGCGTGCCCGCCCCATGAGCTCCTCGCGCTCGTCCTCGGTCAAGCCGCCCCAGACGCCGTACGGTTCGCGTACCGCCAGCGCGTGCGCCGCGCACTGCGCGCGCACGGGGCACCTCATGCAGACCTCCTTGGCCGAGTTCTCTCGAGCGCTCCGAGCCGCACCGCGCTCGCCCTCCGGATGAAAGAAGAGCGAGCTGTCCACCCCGCGGCAGGCAGCCAGCAGCTGCCAGTCCCACAGGTCCGCGTTCGGTCCGGGAAGGCGGGAGAAATCTGCCATTGCGTGACCCCTTGCAGCCGTTCTGGGCGGATACGGTGTCTACGACCGTACATCTACGATCTAAGGAGATGAAAATATGACTCATTGCGAATCTAGCCCCAAACGCCAAGAAACAGGAAGAAAAAGGGCTGAATGGGGCACGGGTTGTGATGAAACATTGAGGGTCCGCCGTGCATGTCTGCCCCGTGTCCGTCCCCTCACGTAGAGTGCCGAAGACGGCACATGCCCCCGTAACTCTTTCGAGTGACCGTCGTTGAGAGGGCGGAGGCGGTTGAAGCAACAAGCGCTCGGGCACGCGTCCGAGACGGTCGACCGCACAGGTGACGATTTCGTACCAGCCTGGAGGCTCAAGGTGACGTGCATCAGCTGCGGAGGGCGGCCATGACATCCGTCCTCGTCTGCGACGACTCCCCGCTTGCCCGAGAGGCGCTTCGCCGCGCGGTCGCGACCGTGCCCGGCGTCGAGCGCGTGACGACGGCGGCCAACGGCGAGGAAGTCCTCCGCCGCTGGGGCGCCGACCGCTCGGACCTGATCCTGATGGACGTACGCATGCCCGGACTGGGCGGCGTCGAGACCGTGCGGCGGCTGCTGTCCGCCGACCCCGGTGCGCGCATCATCATGCTCACGGTCGCCGAGGACCTGGACGGGGTCGCTCTCGCGGTGGCCGCCGGTGCGCGTGGGTATCTGCACAAGGACGCGTCGCGCGCGGAGTTGCGGGCGACCGTCACGCAGGCCCTCGCCGATCCGACCTGGCGGCTCGCCCCGCGGCGGCTGCGGTCCGCCGAGATGGGCGCGGCGCCGACGCTCACGGCGCGCGAGATCCAGGTGCTCGAGGGCATGAGCCACGGGCGCTCGAACGCCGAGATCGGGCGTGAGCTGTTTCTCTCCGAGGACACGGTCAAGACGCATGCGCGGCGGCTGTTCAAGAAGCTCGGTGCTTCGGACCGGGCGCATGCGGTGGCGCTCGGGTTCCGGTGGGGTCTGGTTCGTTAAGCGCCCCACCGTGGGTGTCGTGTTGTGTCGTCCGGCGGCCGAGGGTTTGTCGTGGCTGGTCGCGCCCACGCGGCGGTAGCCGCAGATCGATGCTGCCCCGCGCCCCTTAAGGGGCGCGGCTGCGGGGCCGGTCAATCGGGCCTGACGGTGCCCGCTGCTCGTTTCGGCGCGGATGCCGCATCCTTGAGGTGTGGAGTCTCTCGGGGACGAGTCGGTCGAGCGGAAGGGGAGGGCGCAGGGGATGAGTTCCGGCGCACCTGCTCATAACGCTTCGGTGCACAACATCGGGCGCGATGCCACGGACCGTACGGGCGCAGGGCACCATGGACCGATGCGCGACGACGAGGCGGCCAAAGCCGCAGGGGCGATCGGTGCACTCGTCCATCGCGCCGTGGACGGCGACGAGCAGGCCACGCACGATCTGCTCGCGCATGTCCACCCCCTGGCCCTGCGCTACTGCCGCACGAGACTGTCCCGCCTTCCTGGCGACGCCCGCCACTTCGTCGAGGACCTCGCCCAGGAGGTCTGCGTCGCCGTCCTGCTCGCGCTGCCGCGCTACCGGGACACCGGGCGCCCCTTCGAGGCGTTCGTCTTCGCCATCGCCGCGCACAAGGTCGCGGACCTGCAGCGGGCGGCGATGCGGCACCCCGGATCCACGGCCGTGCCCTCGGACGAGATGCCCGAGCGCCCGGACGACTCCCTCGGCCCGGAGGAGCGGGCACTGCTCAGCAGCGACGCCGAGTGGGCCAAGAAGCTGCTGGCCAACCTGCCCGAGAACCAGCGGGAGCTGCTGCTGCTGAGGATCGCGGTCGGCTTGACGGCCGAGGAGACGGGACAGATGTTGGGAATGTCACCCGGAGCGGTCCGGGTGGCCCAGCACAGGGCGCTGAGCAGGCTGCGCGCACTGGCCGAGCAGTAGCGCTCCCTTGTGTGCGCCCCTGAATGAACAGGCTTCTCCTCGGTTCCGTACGAACATACGAAGCCCGCAGCCGTACCGAACCGTGGAATGTGACACCCGTGCTTCCCGTTAGCATGGACATCCGCACCGATCAAGGCCATTTGGGGAAGGTGTCATGACTGCCAACGTCGACGGAGTGCCCGGCAAATTCGCAACCCTCGGGCTGACCTACGACGACGTGCTGCTGCTGCCGGGCCCGTCGGACATGGCACCCGACGAGATCGACACCGCCTCGTACGTCTCCAAGAACGTGCGGGTCAACATCCCGCTGCTGTCCGCCGCCATGGACAAGGTCACCGAGTCGCGCATGGCGATCGCGATGGCCCGCCAGGGCGGCGTCGGCGTACTGCACCGCAATCTCTCCATCGAGGACCAGGCCAACCAGGTCGACCTGGTGAAGCGCTCCGAGTCCGGCATGGTGGCCAACCCGATCACCATCCACCCGGACGCCACGCTCGCCGAGGCCGACGCGATGTGCGGCAAGTTCCGCATCAGCGGCATCCCGGTCACCGACCCCGCGGGCAAGCTGCTCGGCATCGTCACCAACCGTGACATGGCCTTCGAGAGCGACCGCAGCCGCCGGGTGCGC
This sequence comes from Streptomyces sp. UG1, assembly GCF_049974585.1. Lineage (NCBI taxonomy): Bacteria > Bacillati > Actinomycetota > Actinomycetes > Kitasatosporales > Streptomycetaceae > Streptomyces > Streptomyces sp. UG1. Next base: position 221,037 of record NZ_JBNGGG010000005.1, read on the forward strand.
GAGGTCATGACGCCGATGCCGCTGGTCACCGGCAAGGTCGGCATCTCCGGCGTCGAGGCCATGGAGCTGCTGCGCAAGCACAAGATCGAGAAGCTGCCGCTGGTCGACGACCAGGGCATCCTCAAGGGCCTGATCACGGTCAAGGACTTCGTCAAGGCGGAGAAGTACCCGAACGCCGCCAAGGACGCCGAGGGCCGCCTGCTCGTCGGCGCCGCGGTGGGCGTCGCCGGTGACGCCTTCGAGCGCGCCCAGGCGCTCATCGAGGCCGGCGTCGACTTCATCGTCGTGGACACCGCGCACGGCCACTCCCGCCTGGTCGGCGACATGGTCGCCAAGATCAAGTCCAACTCGTCCGGCGTCGACGTCATCGGCGGCAACATCGCCACGAAGGACGGCGCCCAGGCGCTCATCGACTCCGGCGTGGACGGCATCAAGGTCGGCGTCGGCCCCGGCTCCATCTGTACGACCCGGGTCGTGGCCGGCATCGGCGTGCCGCAGGTCACCGCCATCTACGAGGCATCGCTCGCCGCCAGGACGGCCGGCATCCCGGTCATCGGCGACGGCGGCCTGCAGTACTCCGGCGACATCGCCAAGGCCCTGGTCGCGGGCGCCGACACCGTGATGCTGGGCTCGCTGCTCGCGGGCTGCGAGGAGTCCCCGGGCGAGCTGCTGTTCATCAACGGCAAGCAGTTCAAGTCGTACCGCGGCATGGGCTCGCTCGGCGCCATGCAGACCCGCGGTGACCGCAAGTCGTTCTCCAAGGACCGCTACTTCCAGGAGGGCGTCGCCTCCGACGAGCAGCTCGTCCCCGAGGGCATCGAGGGCCAGGTGCCCTATCGTGGCCCGCTGCACTCGGTCGTCCACCAGCTCGTCGGCGGCCTGCGCCAGTCGATGTTCTACGTCGGCGGCAGGACGGTTCCCGACCTCCAGGACAAGGGCCGCTTCGTACGGATCACGTCGGCGGGCCTGAAGGAGAGCCACCCGCACGACATCCAGATGACGGTCGAGGCGCCGAACTACAGCCGTAGCAAGTAGGCACCAGGCTTCCCGAGGGCGGCCCCGGAACCTCCAGGGCCGCCCTTGTCGTACCCGTCGGCGATACTGGAAGACGCTGCAACGCATCAGGGAAAGGCCACAGACGTGACTGAGATCGAGATCGGGCGCGGCAAGCGCGGCCGCCGGGCGTACGCCTTCGACGACATCGCCGTCGTCCCCAGCCGCCGTACGCGGGACCCGAAGGAGGTCTCCATCGCCTGGCAGATCGACGCCTACCGCTTCGAGCTGCCCTTCCTGGCCGCCCCCATGGACTCGGTCGTCTCCCCGGCCACCGCGATCCGCATCGGCGAGCTCGGCGGCCTCGGCGTGCTGAACCTCGAGGGCCTGTGGACGCGGTACGAGGACCCGCAGCCGCTGCTCGACGAGATCGCCGAGCTGCCCACCGAGGCCGCCACGCGCCGCCTCCAGGAGATCTACGCCGCTCCGATCAAGGAGGAGCTGATCGGCGCGCGCATCAAGGAGGTGCGCGACTCGGGCGTGGTCACGGCCGCCGCGCTCTCCCCGCAGCGCACGGCGCAGTTCTCCAAGGCGGTCGTCGACGCGGGTGTGGACATCTTCGTCATCCGCGGCACCACGGTCTCGGCGGAGCACGTCTCGTCCTCGCACGAGCCGCTGAACCTGAAGCAGTTCATCTACGAACTCGACGTCCCGGTGATCGTCGGCGGCTGCGCCACGTACACGGCGGCCCTGCACCTGATGCGGACCGGTGCCGCGGGCGTGCTCGTCGGCTTCGGCGGCGGCGCGGCGCACACCACGCGCAACGTGCTGGGCATCCGGGTCCCGATGGCCACGGCGGTCGCGGACGTGGCCGCCGCCCGCCGCGACTACATGGACGAGTCCGGCGGCCGGTATGTGCATGTGATCGCGGACGGTGGCGTGGGCTGGTCCGGCGACCTCCCCAAGGCGATCGCCTGCGGTGCGGACGCCGTGATGATGGGCTCGCCGCTCGCACGTGCCACGGACGCGCCGGGCAAGGGCTACCACTGGGGCATGGAGGCGGTGAACGAGGAGCTGCCGCGCGGCAAGAAGGTGCACCTGGGGACGGTCGGCACGGTCGAGGAGGTGCTGACGGGGCCGTCGCACACACCGGACGGCTCGATGAACTTCTTCGGGGCGCTGCGGCGGGCCATGGCGACGACCGGGTACAGCGAGCTGAAGGAGTTCCAGCGGGTGGAGGTCGCGGTGGCGGACTCGCAGCACACGCGGTAGCCGGTACGGCTACGCCAGATACGTCAGGGAAGGGCCGGTCACTCCGGGTGGGGTGACCGGCCCTTTTGTGTGCCCAAGTGGGGCTGGGTGGGGGCGCGTTGCGGGGGAGGGGGCGCGTGGTTGTGTTTGGGGCGAATGTGGGCTGAACGGGCGAAGGGGGGCGGTAGTGTCGGTGATCGGCGCCCCAAGCTCTCTGGGGCGCCCCCTTCCAAGGAGATGTTCCGGACCCCGGCCCTCGGGGCCCGGCCCGAGCTCCAAACGGACCGCCTACCGGGCATATGGGCGGCATCGTGGAAGGGGGCGCGCCCATGGGCCGTCACCGCAAGCCCACCCGCTGGGATCGCACTTGGCTTCGGCTGGTGAAGTTCCGGAGGAGGTGCATCTTGTGGATTTACGGCCGCTGAGCGGCCACCCCTAAGAGACGTAGGGGTGGACACTCTGCTTAACGGCTAGGAGCCCGCTGCAGTGCCCTCTGCGGTGGGCTCCACCTTTTCAGTGGCGAGCGGCCACCCCTATGAGAACTAGGGGTGGACACTCCGTGAATCGCCCGGGAGCCTCCGCAGTACTGCATTACCGGCTGCATTGGCCCCACCTGCTTCCCACGGTACCGGCGCCGAATGCTCCACGCCACCAACCCCGGCATTTCACGCACCCCACGCGCCCCCCTTCACAACCGATGCGCCGCCCCCGTAGGCGCAGCCCCCCGCGTATCCAGCAAAAGCTGCGCCTTAACCGACAGCCCCTGCAAGTCATACGTCCGATGCTGCTGAAGCAGAATCGTCAGGTCGGCCTCCGCCACGGCCTCGTACAGTGCGTCCGCGCGCGGTACCGGACGGTCCAGGACGTTCCACGACGGGACGTACGGGTCGTGGTAGCTGATGGAGGCGCCCAGTTGCAGCAGGCGGACCGCGACCTCCTCGGCGGGTGTGGACTGCTGGTCGGCGAGGTCGGGCTTGTAGGTGACGCCGAGCAGCAGCACGCGCGCGCCCCGGGCCGACTTGCCGTGCTCGTTGAGGAGGGTGGCGGCGCGCTGGATGACGTAGCGCGGCATCTGGCTGTTGACCTGCTGGGCCAGTTCGACCATGCGCAGGGTGCGGCCGGCGGGGCCGGTGAGGTCCTGGGGGACGGCGTGGCCGCCGACGCCGGGGCCGGGGCGGAAGGCGTGGAAGCCGAACGGCTTGGTCTCGGCGCAGCGGATGACGTCCCACAGGTCGACGCCCAAGTCGTGGCAGAGGACGGCCATTTCGTTGACGAGGGCGATGTTGACGTGCCGGAAGTTGGTCTCCAGGACCTGTACGGTCTCCGCCTCGCGCGGGCCACGCGCGCGTACCACCTTGTCGGTGAGCCGGCCGTAGAAGGCGGCCGCCGACTCGGTGCACGCGGATGTGAGGCCGCCGATCACCTTGGGGGTGTTGGCGGGCGTGAAGTGGCGGTTGCCGGGGTCGACGCGGCTGGGGGAGTAGGCCAGGTGGAAGTCGCGGCCGGCGCGCATCCCGGAGCCCGCTTCGAGCAGCGGGCACAGGACGTTCTCGGTGGTGCCCGGGGGGACGGGCGACTCCAGGATGACGGTGGTGTGCTGGCGGAGCTGTGCGGCCAGGGTGCGGGCGGCGGTCTCCAACTGGCTGAGGTCGAGCCCGCCGTCCGCGCCGCGTGGGGTGGGCGGGCAGATGACGGCCGTGCGCACGCGGCCGAGTTCCGCCGGGTTGGTGGCGTGCCGGAAGCCCCCCGAGAGCATCCGGCGCAGTTCGGCGGGGCTGAGGGAGCCGGACTCGGGACCGGTCCGGTAGCCGAGCGTGGGGATGCCGGCGGCGACGGCGGCCTTGGCCAGGGGCAGGCCGTACGGGCCTAGTCCGATGACGGCGAGATCTGCGGGCATGGCGTGGGCCGTCCTTCCCAGTAACCGAAGCGGGGCAGGTGCGCAACCCCTGTGGACAGGACGAGGGAGCGCAATGTCAGACTAGGAGTAAATATGACCGATTTGCGGGATTGAATGATCGCGTTTCCTTGAGTGTTGTCCACAGGCTGGGGGTACGTGGTGGCTGAAGTCGGGCGACGCGGTCAGAATTTGGGCATGGGGGGTTCGAACCGGGCTTCGCCCGACGGGTGCGGCCTGACCGACCGATGAGCGGGAGGCAGCGGTGAGGACAGCGACACTGGGGCCGGCGGAGCGCGCCGAGTCACTGGCGGCAATGGCCGAGCGCGAGCTGGACCTACTGGTCGTGGGCGGCGGTGTCGTGGGCGCGGGCACGGCGCTCGACGCGGCGACGCGCGGACTGTCCACCGGCCTGGTCGAGGCCCGCGACTGGGCCTCGGGCACGTCCAGCAGGTCCAGCAAGCTGATCCACGGCGGCCTGCGCTATCTGGAGATGCTCGACTTCGTCCTCGTACGGGAAGCCCTCAAGGAGCGCGGACTGCTGCTGGAGCGGCTGGCTCCGCATCTGGTGAAGCCGGTGCCGTTCCTGTATCCGCTTCAGCACAAGGGCTGGGAGCGCCTGTACGCCGGTTCCGGCGTCGCGCTCTACGACGCCATGTCGATGGCCCGCGGCCATGGGCGGGGCCTGCCCGTGCACCGCCACCTGACCCGCCGTCACGCCCTGCGCGTCGCCCCCGCGCTGAGGAAGGACGCGCTGGTCGGGGCGTTGCAGTACTACGACGCCCAGATGGACGACGCACGCTATGTGGCCACGCTCGTGCGCACGGCGGCGGCCTACGGCGCGAAGGTCGCCAACCGCGCGCGGGTGACGGCGTTCGTGCGCGAGGGCGAGCGTGTCGTCGGGGCCCGCGTGCAGGACGTCGAGGCGGGCGGGGAGTACGAGGTCCGCGCCAAGCAGATCGTCAACGCGACCGGGGTGTGGACCGACGACACCCAGTCGATGGTGGGGGAGCGCGGGCAGTTCCACGTGCGCGCCTCCAAGGGCATCCACCTGGTCGTGCCCAAGGACCGCATCCACTCCTCGACCGGGCTGATCCTGCGCACCGAGAAGTCCGTGCTGTTCGTCATCCCCTGGGGCCGGCACTGGATCATCGGCACCACCGACACCGACTGGGACCTCGACAAGGCCCACCCGGCCGCGTCCAGCGCGGACATCGACTACCTGCTGGAACACGTGAACTCGGTGCTCGCGGTGCCGCTGAGCCGGGACGACGTGGAGGGTGTGTACGCGGGACTGCGGCCGCTGCTCGCCGGGGAGTCGGACGCGACCAGCAAGCTCTCGCGCGAGCACACCGTGGCGCACCCCGTGCCGGGGCTCGTCGTCGTGGCCGGCGGCAAGTACACGACGTACCGGGTGATGGCCAAGGACGCGGTGGACGCGGCGGTGCACGGGCTCGACATGCGGGTCGCCGAGTGCGTGACGGAGGACATCCCGCTGCTGGGGGCGGAGGGGTACCGGGCGCTGTGGAACGCGCGGGCGCGGATCGCGGCGCGGACGGGGCTTCATGTGGTCCGCGTGGAGCATCTGCTGAACCGGTACGGGGCGCTCGCGGAGGAGGTGCTCGAACTCATCACCGCGAACCCCGCGCTGGGCGAGCCCCTGCACTCCGCCGACGACTATCTGCGCGCCGAGGTCGTCTACGCCGCCTCGCACGAGGGGGCGCGCCATTTGGACGACGTGCTGACGCGGCGCACCCGCATCTCGATCGAGACGTTCGACCGGGGCACGCGGTGCGCGCATGAGGCGGCCGAGCTGATGGCGCCGGTGCTGGGCTGGGACCAGGACCACATCGAGCGCGAGATCGAGCACTACCGGAAGCGGGTGGAGGCCGAGCGGGAGTCGCAGCGGCAGCCGGACGACCTGACAGCGGACGCGGCGCGGTTGGGGGCGCCGGACATCGTGCCGTTGTAGGGCTGGGGCGTCGCGGGTGCTGCGCCGTTGCGGGTGCTGGGCGGTCGCAGGTGCTGCGCCGCCGTAGGCCGAAGACCCCGACCGGGCTGTATTTGCCGCCGCAGGTCTTCGCCGTCGCAGGTCATTGCCGCCGTAGGTCTTTGCCGTCATGGGCTGGCGTCGTCGTGTGCCCTGCGTCGTCGTGCGCCTGCGCAGCTGCAGCGGGCGAACGTCACCCGAACGGGTGGCTGGAGTTGGGATCTCCGCTCGAACCTCGGCCGTTCTACCTGGTGCGAGGGCAGAACTCGGCGGCGAGCAGCCGGGGTTCGAGGCCGGGATCTGCAATCGCCGTCGTGTTCACCCGGAAGGTCAGGACGCGACGACCGCCGACGGTGGCCGCGGAGCGCACGTAGCTGCCGGAGATGCGCCCGTTGTGCCCCCATACGACGGTGCCGCAGCGCAGTTTCACGGGGAAGAGTCCCATGCCGTACGAGCCGTGTGCGGCACGGGTGTCGAGCATCTCGCGCAGCCAGTGCGAGGGCAGCAGACGGCCGCCGAGCAGGGCGGCGTAGAAGCGGTCGAGGTCGGCGAGCGTGGTCACCAACTCGCCGGCGGCGCCCGCCACCCGCGGGTCGAGTTCGGTGACATCGGCCCCGCCGGTGGAGTAGGCGCGGCCGTGCGGAGCGGGAAGCGAGGTGCGGGATCCAGGGAAGGAGGTGCCGGTCAGACCCAGCGGAGCGATGATGCGCCGCTCGGCCTCGGCGGCGTACGAGTGGCCGGTGACCCGCTCGACGACCAGGCCGAGCAGCACGTAGTTGGTGTTCGAGTAGGAGAAGCGGCCGGAGTCGGCCGGGGAGTGGGTGAGCGCGATGCGTACGGCCTGAAGGGGCGTCACGGGGACGGTGCCCCTGGTCGCGGCGGTGAAGTCGTACAGGCCACTGGTGTGGGTCAGCAGGGAACGAAGGGTCAGCGCGCGCCCGTCGTTGCCCGCCCCGCGCACCAGGTGCGGCAGGTGCTGCTCCACCGAGTCGGACAGGGACAGCCGTCGCTCGGCGGCCAATTGCAGTACGACCGTCGCGATGAAGGTCTTCGTCATGCTGCCGGCGCGGAAGTGGTCGGTGCGGGCGATGCCGTGGCCCGCCCGGACGTAACGGCTGTCCGTCTGCCCGCGGGTCAGCAGGGCCGCCGCGGGGGCCTCGCCCCGGGTGACGACCCGCGCGAGGAGGGCGTTCGTCGCCGGGGGCCTGGACACCGAGGAGGCGTTGAGGGCCGACCAGGAGATCGGCGCCACGGCGAGGAGTGCCGGGGAGACCAGGCCGAGGAGGGTCAGCAGCACAGGAACGGCCAGTGGTGTCCGCAGCGGCGGCATCGCCGGTCGCGCCATACGCGTTCCTCTCCTCGTCGAGGGCTCATCATGCCGGGTGGCGGAACGTGCGGTTCAGCGGGCCTCGGTCGCCACGGGGCCGGGACGTTCGGGCCGTGCGGTCGGGCGGCGGTTCGAGGGGCACCCTGGGCGCCGGGCACTTGTCGGGTGAGAGACAATGGAGGCTCTGTCAGGGCGGGTTGTATGAGGGGACGCATGTCGGAGGCGGAGCGGGCGGGGACATCTCGTCAGGACACTCGTCAGGACGACCTTGAACGTCTCCTCGCGGGGCGGTACAGGCTGGGTGGGGTCCTCGGCCGAGGCGGTATGGGCACGGTGTGGCGTGCCGTCGATGAGACGCTGGGGCGGACCGTCGCCGTCAAGGAGCTGCGGTTCCCGTCGAACATCGACGAGGAGGAGAAGCGGCGGCTGATCACGCGCACCCTGCGTGAGGCCAAGGCGATCGCGCGGATCCGCAACAACAGCGCGGTGACGGTGTTCGACGTGGTCGACGAGGACGACCGGCCGTGGATCGTGATGGAACTCGTCGAGGGCAAGTCGCTCGCCGAGGTCATCCGGGAGGACGGCCTGCTGGAGCCCAAGCGGGCGGCCGAGGTCGGCCTGGCGGTGCTCGACGTGCTGCGCTCCGCGCACCGCGAGGGCATCCTGCACCGCGACGTGAAGCCGTCGAACGTCCTGCTGGAGTCCGACTCCGACCGGGTCGTGCTCACCGACTTCGGCATCGCCCAGGTCGAGGGCGACCCGTCCATCACCTCGACCGGCATGCTCGTCGGCGCGCCCTCCTACATCTCCCCGGAGCGGGCGCGCGGCCACAAGCCGGGCCCCGCGGCCGACCTGTGGTCGCTGGGCGGGCTGTTGTACGCGTCGGTCGAGGGCGTGCCGCCGTACGACAAGGGCTCGGCGATCGCCACGCTCACGGCGGTGATGACCGAGCCGCTGGAGGAGCCGAAGAACGCGGGGCCGCTGAAGGACGTCATCTACGGCCTGCTCACCAAGGACCCCGAGAAGCGGCTGGACGACGCCGGTGCGCGGGCGATGCTCAACGCCGTCATCCACAGACCCGGGCCCAAGGCCGAGCCGGAGCCGGTGGACGCGACGAAGGTCGTGCCGTTGCCGCCGCAGCCCGACGGGTCCAAGGGCAAGGGGGACAAAGGACGTTCCGGTGCCGATGCCGGGTCGGCGGCGGTGGGCAAGCGGGGTGAGGAGGCCGGGGAGCGGTTGCGCGGGGCGTTTCGTTCCGTGCGGAAGGCCGCGGTGAGTGCGGGGGCGGCCGGGGCGGCTGCCGCTCGGAGCAAGTCCGGGGGCGAGAAGGCGGCTTCCGAGTCGGGCGGTACGGCGGCGTCCGGTGGATCGTCCACGGTGGCGGACGGGGCCGGGGCCGGGGTCGGGGCCTCGTCGCGGGGCGAGGGAGCGGGTCGTGCCTCCGGTGACGGGGGCGGGAGCGGGGCCGGGAACGGCGACGCTTCCGGTTCCGGCTCAGCCTTGGGTGCCAGTGCCAGTGCCAGTGCCAGTGCCAGTGCCAGTGCCAGTGCCGGTGCCAAGGCCGCGGCCGCGAATGCCGGTGGTGAGCGGGATGGGCAGAGTGGGAACGGGCAGAGTGGGGGTCGTAGTTCGGGGTGGCCCGTCGTGCCGCCGCCGGATCTGCCGCCGCGGCCGGTGCCCCGAGCGCCGCTCACGGATGTGGTGCCGAAGCGGACGCTGGTGATCATCGCGGTGGTCGTGGCGCTCGCCGTGATCGGTGTGGTGCTGGCCATCGCGCTGCGTGACGGCGGTGACTCGACGGGGGCGGCGAGCGGTGGCGGGGGCAAGCCCTCCGCCAAGGCGAGCGAGAGTGCCGACACCAAGAAGGACGAGGAGGACGGTACTCGTACGGACGGCGAGGAGTCCGCGACGAGCGGCTCCGGGTCGGAGTCCGGTTCCGGTGCGGGGACGACGCCGAGTGCCGAGGCGAGCGCGACCGGTGGGAGCGGTGCCGAGGCGGGGTCCGGCGGCGGCAGTGGGGCCGTCTTGACGTACGACGGCAGTCAGGGGTACTCGATCGGGCTGCCCGAGGGGTGGAAGTACCGGTCGACGGACGACGCGGGGGACCGGTTCACGGGTCCTGACGGGCAGAAGCTGCTCGTCGCCTGGACGTCCGCGCCGCAGGAAGAGCCGGTGGCGGACTGGAAGAACCAGGAGCAGTACATGACGCGCTCGCAGTACAAGAGGATCCGCATAGAGGCGGTGGACTTCAACGGCTGGAACACTGCCGACTGGGAGTTCACCTATGTCGAGGGCGGCACGAAGTACCGGACGATCGACCGTGGGTTCGTCGTGAACGACCAGCTCGGATATGCGCTGATGTACACCGCGAAGGATGCCGACTGGGGCAGTGATCTTCGCAAGGACACCTGGAAGACGCTGACCGATTCGTTCAAGCCGAAGTCGTGAAGTGAGCCGCTGCGGGGTTTGGGCCCGTGGAGACGGGGATTGAGCCGTGAGATCCGGCAACCCCTCTTTGCGGGTTGCCTCCGGCACGTATCGTGAAAGCTTGCGGACCGTGCGCATCCAGTCGTGCGTCCGGAACGGGACGCAAGACGAACGGAATTGACTGACATGGCGGCCGGGGGAGGCAACGTGGAGGAATACGCGGGGCGTGTGCTCGCCGACCGCTACCGCCTGCCGCTGCCGCCCTCCGACGAGTACGAACTCACCGAGACCCGCGCCTTCGACACCTACAGCGGGCAGGAAGTCCTCGTCCGGCAGGTGCCGTTGCCCGAAGTCGTCGAGGCGGAGGTGCTGGACGCCGAAGGGCTGCCCGACGGATTCACCGCACGGGACGCCGGGGAGCGCGGGGCGGGGCGGCGGCCCGCGGCGCGTTCGAGTACGCGCCGGCCCAGTGACCCCGCCGTGCGGCGGGCGGTCGAGGCGGCGCAGGCCGCGGCGCGGATCCCCGACCATCCCCGGCTGGACCAGGTCTTCGACGTGTTCGCCGAGGGCGGCTCGTTGTGGATAGTGAGCGAGTTGGTGGCCGCGCGTCCGCTGGCCGCACTGCTCGCCGAGCAGCCGTTGACGCCGTATCGGGCGGCCGAGGTCGCCTCCGACGTGCTCATGGCGCTGCGGGTGCTGCACGCGCATGGCTGGGTGCACCGCAACATCACCGCCCGCACGGTGCTCGTCTGCGACGACGGCCGGGTCATGCTGACCGGGCTCGCGGCCGGGGCCGCGGAGGAGGCGCTGTGCGGGTACGACCCGGTGCCGGCCGAGGACGGTGACGGCGGCGCGGGCGGCGGGGCCGTGGCGGTCGGGGGTGGCGCGGCCCCGGGCGGCGGGCCGGCTCCTGGCGGAGGCTTTGGCGGCGGGGGCGGTGTCGGGCCGGCCGGACAGCGCCCGGGGGCCGCCTCGGTGAGTGGGCCCGGCATCGACGGTACGGATCCGGAGGCTGCCCGGCGTGCCGCGATCGAGGCGCGTGCGGCGGGCGGGCTGCCGGTGGCCGCGGCCGATGAGGGCGACGGGACCGGGGCCGCGGGGCAGGCGCCGGGCGGTGCGCTGGAGACCGGCGGGGACATCAGGGCCGCGCGGGCCGGGGCGATCGCCGCGTATCGGGCGGGCGCCCGTGCGGCGGCCCGGGTGCAGGAAGGCCGGCAGAACGGACGCGTCGCGCTGCCCGGCGCCCGCCCGGAGCCCGAAGGCGGCCCCGCGTCCCAGACCAACGGCGCGGCGCAGCAGCCGTATGCCCCCGGCAACGGTGGCGCGACGTCGCCGGGGCAGCAGCCCTACGCCCCCGGCAACAGTGGCACGACGCCGCCGGGGCAGATCGCCGACCCGTACGGCGTGGAGGCCATGCCCTGGCACGGTGCCGCGTCGCGTATCGGAGCCGGTGGCACACCGACGGAAGAGGGCCCCGAGCGCACGGCACTGCCACCGGCGGGCCAGGGCACCCCGCCGGGGTTCCGTACACGTCCCGGCGAGGACCCGCCCGCACCGGGCTTCGGCGGGCTGCCGACCGGCGGCTTCTCCGAGGGCGACCCGCTCGCTCCCGGCTTCGGCGGGCGCCCTGGTGGTGGGATTCCGGCCCGTGAGGGCGGGGCAGGCTCACCCGCCCCGGGCTTCGGTGGGCGTCCCGGCGGCGGGATTCCGGCCCCTGAGCGCGAGGCGGGCTCGTCCGCTCCCGGTGTTCGGGGCTTCGCGGGGCCCGGTGGTCCTGCTCAGGGAGCCGGTGGCTTCTCCGAGGGCGGTCCGCTCACCCCCGGTGTTCGAGGCTTCCCAGCTCCCAGCGCCGCCCCCGCTCCCGGGCCCGATGGTCTCCCCGAGGGTGGTCTGCCCGCAGCCGGAACCACAGCCTCCCCCGCACAGGGCACCGGCACCCCGCCCCCGGCCCGCTGGAACGACCTCGTGGCTGGCACCCCCGGCACCCCCGGCCACCGGGGCACCCGCGGTCCCACCACCGCGCTCGCCGCGGAGCGGGCGCGGCAGGCGCGGATGGCTGTGGTCGGGCCCGTGACCGAGCGGTGGGCGCCGGAGCAGGCCGGGCCCGTGCACGAGAACTGGCAGCTCGCCGCGCCGATCGGGCCCGCGACCGATCTGTGGGCGCTGGGGGCGCTGCTCTTCCGGGCCGTGCAGGGGCACGCGCCGTATCCGGAGGAGTCGACGGCCGAGCTGGTGCAGATGGTGTGCGCGGAGCCGCCCGCCTTCGCCGAGGAGTGCGGGCCGCTCAGGCCGGTCGTGGAGTCGCTGCTGCGTCAGGACCCCACCGAGCGCCTCGACTTCGAGGAGCTGCGGGGCTGGCTGCGGTCGCTGGTGCGGTCGGCGCCCGAGCCGGATGCCGGTACGTATGTCGTCGCCGCGCCGCCGGTCGACCCGAACCGGCTGCCGATCGTGCGCCGCCGGGGCGAGCTGGTGCGCCGGCGGCGGGCCGGGCTGCCCGCGCACCACGGGCGGCACAAGCGGGCCAAACGGGAGGCGGCGCCCTCGCCCCGCAGGCTGGGGCGTACGTTGCTGGTGCTCGTGCTGCTGGGCATGGCCGCGGCGATCGCGTACGCCATGCTGTTCATGCCGAAGGCCGGCCAGGGCGACGGCGCCACGGCGGACGCCGGCCGCACCGGTGCCGCGGGCCAGGCCGACCAGGCCGAGCCCGAGGGCTCCGCCGAGGCGAGCAGTGAGCCGCGGCCCGACCAGACCTCCCCGGAGTCCGACGGCGGTCCCACGGAGTCGGCCGGTTCCACGGAGCCGCAGACCAACGGCCCCGAGGTCCCCGACGGCTTCACCCTGCGCAAGGACGACGCCGGCTTCCAGGTCGCCGTCGCCAACGGCTGGAACCGCACGCCGAAGAACGGAAGCGGGCAGGTCGTGTACTCGCACGGCGACTTCGACCTCATCGTCGTACCGGGGCGGGACACCACGGACCGGTACGGCAGCGACCCGATGGTCTACCAGCGGGAGCACGAGCGCGAGTTGCAGCCCTACCGCGACTCCAGTTGGGCCTCCTCCGGTGGGCTGAAGACCATTCGGGTCGGCGAGCGGGTCATGGCCGAGGGGCAGTTCACCTGGACCGACGACCAGGGGCGCGAGCTGTTCGTGCGCAATCTCGCGATCCTGATCGGCGGGCGGTACCACGTGGTGCAGTTGCGCGGTCCGGACGCCGAGCGGGACGAGGTGACCCGGCTGTTCGAGCAGGCGTCGGCGACGTACCAGGTCACCGGGTGATTGTGCCCGCGGACGCAGGGTGATGGTTGCTTCCGTTTGCCGAAAGCGACAACCATCACAGTGCGGTCTCCTTGGCACCCCCGTGGTTCCGGTCGCGTCGGCCGGTCCTTACCCTGACCCTGTCAAGACCATTGCGGGGCAACGTGAATCAGATGCAGGGCCAGCTCGTTTCGGGTCGCTACCGGCTCGCCGACGCGATCGGCAGCGGCGGTATGGGCCGTGTCTGGCGTGCCCACGACGAGGTGCTGCACCGGGCGGTGGCGATCAAGGAGCTGACCGCCGCGCTCTACGTCTCCGAGAGCGACCAGGAGCGGCTGCTCGCGCGCACGCGCGCGGAGGCCCGCGCCGCCGCGCGCATCAACCACTCGGCCGTCGTCACCGTGCACGACGTGCTGGAGCACGACGGCCGGCCGTGGATCGTGATGGAGCTGGTCGAGGGGTACTCGCTGGCCGACGCGGTCAAGGAGCGCGGACGCGTCGAGCCGGCCGAGGCCGCCCGGATCGGCCTGTGGGTGCTGCGGGCCCTGCGCGCCGCGCACTCCGCGGGGGTCCTGCACCGCGACGTCAAGCCCGGCAACGTGCTGATCTCCGCCAACGACGGCCGCGTCCTGCTGACCGACTTCGGTATCGCCCAGATCGAGGGTGACACCACCATCACCCGCACCGGAGAGGTCGTCGGCTCGGTCGACTACCTCGCCCCCGAGCGCGTCCGCGGCCACGACCCGGGCCCCGCCTCCGACCTGTGGGCGCTCGGCGCGACGCTGTACACGGCCGTGGAGGGCCGCTCGCCGTTCCGCCGCACCTCGCCGCTGGGCACCATGCAGGCGGTCGTCGAGGAGGAGGCCGCCGATCTGCAGCACGCCGGCTCGCTCGGGCCCGTGATCACCGCCCTGCTGCGCAAGGATCCGGCCACCCGGCCCGGCGCGGCCGAGGCCGAGCAGATGCTGGCCGAGGCTGCGGAGGGGCGGCGGCCGAGCGCGGCGCAGGTGTACGTGCCGACGCAGCACACCCGGTACGAGCCGGAGGCGCACAGTGCCGGGCACACGCCGGAGGCGCACACGGGCCGCGGGCACGCCGGCGCGCCCGCGGCCACCGGGGCGGCGACCGCGGCGACCGGCACGCCGTACCCCCCGATGGCCGGTCCGACGACGATCGGCCGACCGTACGACACAGGCGGCACAGGCGCCGGCACCGGAGCCCCGCCCGCCCCGCCGGCCCGCAAGCGCCGGAAGCTGCGCACGTTCGCCCTCGTCGTCGCCCTCGCCGCGATCGTCGGCGGCGGGACCGCGGTAGCGCTGCAGGAGTGGGGGCCCAAGGACGGCGGCGGCACCTCGGCCTCGGTCACGCCCGGTCCCACGGCGAGCGAGTCGCCGCGCCCGGAGGGAGGCGTTCCGGCGTCCTGGGAGCGCTACGAGGACCCCCTCGGCTTCAGCCTCTATCTGCCCAAGGGCTGGGAGCGGGAGGTGGTCGGCAAGGAGTTCGAGGGTCTCCAGCAGGTCGACTACACGCCCGACGGCGGCAAGCACTTCGTCCGGATCGCCGTCGACACCTCGCCCGACTTCGCGAACGCCTACGACCACCAGCGTGACCTGGACGACTATTTGAGGCCGAGGCTGGTCGACTACGCGACCGTGTCGCTGAAGAAGAACCTCTACCGCGACCGCGAGGGCTCCCTGTGGGAGTACACGTGGACCCAGCTGGCCAAGGACTCGCCCTTCCCCGGGCCGCGCCGCGCCATCGACCAGGCGTACATCGACCGGGACGGCACGGAGTACGCGATCCTCATGTCCACGCCGGAGTCGGACTGGGCGACGAAGCGCAAGCAGTTCTCGGCGGTCCTCAAGGGCTGGCAGGCGAGCGGTACCTGAGTCTCGAAGGGGCGGCCTTCCAGGCCGGCACCGGCGGCTTTTGAAGTCGTTTGCTCCTTTGCATAGTTGGCCGATCGGCGCCCCGGAGTCGATCCATCCGGTGCGGCATGATGGGGCGCATGGGGACCGAGAGCGCCAATTTCCGTGTGATCGCGGGGCGTTACCGCCTCGAGGCGAGGCTCGGTCGCGGCGGCATGGGTGTGGTGTGGCGGGCGACCGACCAGTTGCTCGGACGGCAGGTGGCCGTCAAGGAGCTGCCCCTCGACGAGACGCTCTCCGCGGTGGAGTCCCGGCGGCAGCGCGAGCGCACGCTGCGCGAGGCCCAGGCGGTGGCACAGTTGAGCCACCCGAACGTCATGGTCGTCCACGACATCGTCGAGCACGACGAACGCCCCTACATCGTCATGGAGTTGATCGACGGCGACTCCCTCGCCGACCGGATCGCGACACACGGGCCCGTCGACGCGCCGGAGGCCGCCCGGATCGGCGCCGACCTGCTGAACGCGTTGCGCACGGCGCACGCGGCCGGCGTCCTGCACCGGGACATCAAACCGGCCAACGTGGTCATCGAGAACGGCACCGACCGCGTGGTCCTCACCGACTTCGGCATCGCCCAGGTGCCGGGCACGCCCACGCTCACCGAGTCCGGGTCCTTCGTCGGCTCGCCCGAGTACACCGCGCCCGAGCGGATGTCCGGCGGCGGCACCGGCCCCGCCTCCGACCTGTGGTCGGTGGGGGCGCTGCTGTGTGCGGCCCTGAGTGGCGAATCTCCGTTCCGACGCGACTCGTTGAGCGGCACCGTGCTCGCCGTCGTGGCCGAGGAGATACGTCCGCCCGCGCAGGCGGCGCCGATCCTGGCCGTCGTACAGGGGCTGCTGGAGCGGGACCCGGGGCTGCGGTTGGACGCGGTGGCGGCGGAGCGGATGCTGCGGGAGTTCCTGGAGACGGGGCACGCCTCCGTGCCGAAACGGTTCAGCAGAGCGGAGCGTCCGTACTCGACCCGCAGTGTGCTGGCCACGGTCGTGCTGGTCGCCGCGGTGGCGGTGGCGGGGGTGTCGGCGGCGGCGCTGCTGGTGAGAGGGGGTGGGGACGGGGGTGTGGTGCCGACCGGTTCGGCGCCGGGCACGTCGGTCGGACGGCCGAGTACGGCGACCGCCTCCCGTACGCCCGGTCCGACTCCCTCGCTCACCCCGTCTCCGTCGCCGAGCACTTCGGGCACAACGGGTACGTCAGCTCCGGCGCCCGCCAACTCCGAATAATCCGCCAACTCCGAATAAAGGGGAGATAAGTAGCACTGTGAGTCACGGCTCTGTGACCGGAAAGCGATCCCTCTGGCTCCCGTACCGCCCGCCGCGATATGGATGGAGCCATGAGCAGCAACGGGGGAGCCCCTTACCGGTCCGACGAGCCGACGAGTTTTGAACTGCAACCGCCGCAGCGGAACCCGCCCGCGCCCGTCCCGCACCCGGACAACCCGTACGCGGCGCCCGCCGGGGCCGTACCGCAGCAGACGGCGCCCGCCCGGCCTGCGTCCCCCGCCGCGCCCACCCCCACCCCCGACCCGGGCACGGGTCGGTTGATAGCCGGCCGCTACCGGCTGCTGGCCAAGCTCGGGCACGGCGGCATGGGCACGGTCTGGCGAGCCAAGGACGAGACGGTGGACCGCGAGGTCGCCGTCAAGGAGCCCCGGGTACCGGATCATCTTCCCGAACGCGAACGTGACAACGCCTTCGAGCGGATGCGCCGCGAGGCCCGCGCCGCGGCCCGGCTCGACCACCCCGCGGTGGTGAACGTGCATGACGTGGCGGTCGTGGACGGCCGGCCGTGGATCGTGATGGAGCTGGTGCAGGGCCGTTCGCTGGGCGACGCGTTGCAGGAGGGCACGCTCGGGGCCCGGGACGCGGCGAGAATCGGCCTCGAAGTGCTCGGCGCGCTGGAGGCCGCGCACGCGGCGGGCATCCTGCACCGCGACGTGAAGCCGGACAACGTCCTGCTGGGCCGGCACGACCGCGTCGTCCTCACCGACTTCGGCATCGCCCAGATCGAGGGCGAGACCAACCTGACCGACACCGGCGGCTTCGTCGGCTCACCCGAGTACATCGCGCCCGAGCGGGTGCTGGGCCAGCGCCCGGGCCCGGCCAGCGACCTGTGGTCCCTGGGCGTCGTGCTCTACGCGGCGACCGAGGGCGTCTCGCCGTTCCGGCGCAGCAACACGCCCGCGACGCTCCAGTCCGTCCTCAACGCCGTGCCCGCGGCGCCCGCCGCCGCGCAGGGCCCGCTCGCCGAGGCCATCAACGGCCTGCTCCAGAAGGACCCGGCGCGCCGCCCGAACGCCGCGCAGACGCGAGCGCTGCTGGAGAAGGCGGCCGATCCGCCGGCCCAGGCCGCCACGCAGGTCGTGCGGATCCCCGAGGGCGTCAAGGCGGGCATCCGGCTGGGCCCCAAGGCCCTGCTGGGACTCGGCGCTGCGGTCGTCGCGGCGGCGGCGACGGCGTACCTGGTGATCGCCGACCCGTTCGCGGGACCGCTGCCGGACCACTGGACGACCCAGCAGGAGAAGGCGCTCGGCGCGACGCTGGCGGTGCCCGACGGATACAAGCGGGCCCAGCCCGAGAAGTCGGACGACGACCACTGGGTCACGTACACCGACGAGAGCGGCGCCGTCTGGATCGGCCTGTCGCTGGAGAAGAAGGCCGAGGACACGAGCAGGAACATCGCCGACTCCGCGGCCGCCGAGATGTACGACGACAACAGCGAATTCAAGGAGAGCGGCGACTACAAGCTCGGCATGTCCGAGGGCGCGACGACCGTGCCCGAGGGTGAGACCACGTACCAGGGCAAGCCGGCCGCCGAGAACACCGTCGTCTACAAGACCACCGACAGCCAGAACCCGCGCCCGCGCGAGATGAGGATCTTCTACTACAAGACCTCCGCCGGGGACATGTACAAGCTCACCATCAACTACCCCGGCAAGGGCGACTTCACCGACCGCGGTCGTGAGGTGGCGCGGACCGCCATCGCGAACCTGGACATCGACAAACTCTGAACTGGCGGAGTGCCCGCCCCGCAGGGTAGGCATGGGGCATGAGCGACGACGGTGGCGGCGCCGGACCCAACGGGCGTGTGATCGGCGGGCGTTACCGCCTGGTCGAGCGCATCGGCTCCGGCGGCATGGGCACCGTCTGGCGCGCGGTGGACGAGCTGGTGGGCCGCGAAGTCGCCGTCAAGCAGCCGAGGCTGCCCGGCGATCCGGAGGACGCGGGCCATCAGCGCGCCGCCCACCGGCTCTACCGCGAGGCCCGCGCCGCCGCCCGCGTCGACCATCCGGCCGCCGTCTCCATCCATGACGTCGTCGTGGAGGACACCCTGCCCTGGATCGTCATGGAGCTGGTCCGCGGCGAGTCCCTGCACGAGGTCCTCCAGCGCGGCCCCGTCGAGGCGACCGAGGCCGCCCGCATCGGCGTCGCCGTCCTCGGCGCGCTGCGCGCCGCGCACGCCGTCGGCATCGTCCACCGCGACGTCAAGCCGGCCAACGTGCTGCTCGGCCGGCATGACCGCGTCGTCCTCACCGACTTCGGCATCGCCCACATCCAGGGCGAGGAATCCCTCACCGTGAGCGGCGAGTTCGTCGGTTCGCTGGAGTTCATCGCGCCCGAGCGGATGTCCGGACGGGGCGCGGGACCCGCCTCCGACCTGTGGTCGCTGGGCGTCCTCCTGTACGCCGCCGTGGAAGGCTGGTCGCCCTTTCGCCGTACGACCCTGGAGTCCACGCTCGCCGCGATCCTCGCCGCCGACCCGCCCGAGCCGAAGCAGGCGGGGCCGCTGGGGTCGCTGATCGTGCGGCTGCTGGTGAAGGACCCCGAGCGGCGGCCCGGCGCGGACGAGGTCGCGGCGGTGCTGGAGGCGGTGGCGCAGGGCTGGCCGCTGCCGGAGCCCTTCGGGGGCGCGGCGGTGGCGGGGCCTCAGGACGCTTCGGGACTGCGGGAGTTCGCGGAGGACTCGGGGACGGTACGGCTGAGTGGTGGGGCGACGTCTGGCGGGGCGGAGCCCGACGGCGCGGAGCCCGACAGCGCGAAGCCCGACGGCGCGGGTGAGCCGGAGGCCGGACCGGAGCCCCAGCCCGAGCCCGATCCCCGGTCCGAGCCTGAGCCCGAACCGGCCACAGGAACCACCCCTGAACCCACGACCGCCTCCACACAGCACCCGAAGCCCAAACGAAAACGCCGCTCCTGGCTGCGCCCCGCCCCCTTGGCCGCCCTCGGTGTCCTCCTCGTCGCCGGCACCTGGCTCACGACCACCTCCTTCCTCGTCGACAAGGACCAGGACAAGGTCGACAGGGTCAAGGAGGTGACCGCCACCTCCACCCCGACCCCCACCACCGCCACTCCAACGCCCGCCCCCGGCACCTGGATCGAGCACCGCGAGCCGGACATGGACGCCGTCCTCTTCCTCCCCGGCGAATACAAGGAGGCCGCGCGGGAGGGCGGCGCCGGCGACCAGCCCCGGCTCGTCGTCTACGACATCGGCCTCGTCCAGGTCCGCCTCACCCAGTGGGACAAGGCGCCGCGCCCGCTGCTCGACCAGGCGCAGGAGGCGCACAACACCTGGGACAGGTACAACCACGACGCCAGCACCCAGGCCACCCGCACCGTCTTCAAGGGCTACGACGCCGTCCTGTCCGACACGACGTACGGCATGGAGGAGTCCCCGACCCGCGTCATGCAGCTCATCGTGGTCACCGGTGACGACCGTATGTACGAGCTGCGCGTCGACATGCCCAAGGGCACGCCCACGGAGAAGAAGGGAACCGCGGTCTTCAAGGGCGCCCGTGACCGACTCGAGATCGAGTGATTCGGCGAAGACTCGGCGACGCCCTGATCAGCGCGTTTGTTGCCAGTGGACACTGGCGCCATGTGAGCACTCGGTGAATCCGCGTTACCGACGGGTACACAAAGCCCCCGCTCCGGCATACCCTGCGCCTCATGACGGACGCGCAGGCCCCGGCCAAGACCGGCACCAACCCCCTCGCCCCCGCCCCGCAGGGCGCCCGTACCGCCGCCGACGTGGTCACCCCCGAGCTGGTGGCACAGCTCACCAAGGGCGTGGCCGGCTCCGGCCGGACCGCGAACCACACGCCGTTCACCGGTGAGAAGCTGGCCGACCTGCCGGAGTCGACGCCCGAGGACGTGGCGAAGGCCTTCGAGGCGGCCCGCACGGCGCAGGCCGTCTGGGCGCAGGTCCCCGTGCGGCAGCGCGCCGCCGTGCTGCTCCGCTTCCACGACCTGGTGCTCGAACGCCAGGCGGAGGTCCTCGACCTCATCCAGCTCGAGACCGGCAAGGCCCGGCTGCACGCGCACGAGGAGGTGCAGGCCGTCGCCGTCGCGGCCCGCCATTACGGCCGTAAGGCACCTGCGTACTTGAAGCCCAAGCGGCACGCGGGCGCCATGCCGACCCTCACCCGGGTCACCGAACTGCGCCACCCGCGCGGCGTCGTGGGCCAGATCGCCCCCTGGAACTACCCCCTCGAACTGTCCGTCGGCGACGCGCTCCCCGCCTTCGTCGCGGGCAACGCCGTCGTCATGAAGCCGGACACGGAGACCTGCCTGACCGCCCTGTGGGCCCGTGACCTGCTCATCGAGGCCGGTATGCCCGCCGAGGTCTTCCAGATCGTCCTCGGCGAGGGCCCGGTCGTGGGCCCCGAGGTCGTCCGGCACGCCGACTACGTCTCCTTCACCGGCTCCACCCGCACCGGCCGCGAGGTCGCCCGGGGCGCCGCCGCCCGACTGGTCGGCGTCTCCCTCGAACTCGGCGGCAAGAACGCCATGCTGGTCCTGGAGGACGCCGACGTCGAGAAGGCCGCCGCGGGCGCCGTCCGCGCCTGCTTCTCCTCCGCCGGCCAACTGTGCATCTCCATCGAGCGGCTGTACGTCCACGAGTCGGTCGCCGACGCCTTCGTCGAGCGCTTCGCCGCCCGCACCAAGGCGATGCGGCTGGGCAAGTCCCTCGCCTACGGCGCCGACATGGGCTCACTGGTCGGCGAGCGGCAACTGGAGACGGTCACCCGGCATGTGGAGGAGGCCGTCGAGAAGGGCGCCAAGCTCGTCGCGGGCGGTGTGGCCCGGCCGGACATCGGCCCGTACTTCTTCGAGCCGACGATCCTCGACGGAGTCGAGCCGGAGATGACCGTCTGCACCGAGGAGACCTTCGGCCCGGTCGTCTCCCTCTACCGCTTCAAGACCGAGGACGAGGCGATCGAGCACGCCAACTCCACACCGTACGGCCTCAACTCCTCGGTCTGGACGAAGGACGGCCGCCGTGGCCGCGCGGTCGCCGCCCGGCTGCGCACCGGCACGGTCAACGTCAACGAGGGCTATGCCCCCGCCTACGGCAGCGTCCAGTCGCCCATGGGCGGCATGAAGGACTCCGGCCTCGGCCGCCGCCACGGCTCCGAGGGCATCCTCAAGTACACGGAGGCCCAGACCGTCGCCCAGCAGCGGCTGCTGCCGATGGCGCCGTCGCTGGGCATGGACGACGAGAAGTACGCGCAGTTCATGAGCCGGAGTCTGAGGTTGATGAAGGCCTTGCGCTTCAAGTAACAACCCCCTGTTCTCAACGAGGAGAGCACGTGCCACAGGACGACACCTACGACTACGACGTGATCGTCGTCGGATCGGGCTTCGGCGGCTCCGTCACCGCCCTTCGTCTCACCGAGAAGGGCTACCGCGTAGGCGTCCTGGAGGCCGGCCGCCGCTGGACCCGCGAGAGCCTCCCGAAGAACTCCTGGGACCTCAGGAACTACTTGTGGGCCCCGCGGCTCGGCATGTACGGCATCCAGCGCATCCACCTGCTGGGCAATGTCATGGTGCTGGCCGGCGCGGGCGTGGGCGGCGGCTCCCTCAACTACGCCAACACCCTCTACGTACCGCCGAAGGCCTTCTTCGACGATCCCCAGTGGCGGGACATCACCGACTGGCAGGAGGAGCTGAAGCCGTACTACGACCAGGCCAGGCGCATGCTCGGCGTACGGCTCAACCCGACGATGACCCCCTCCGACGTCCATCTGAAGGCGGCGGCCGAGCGGATGGGCGTGGGCGACACCTTCCACATGGCGCCGGTCGGAGTCTTCTTCGGGGACGGGGAGGACGCCGAGGGGGAGGCGAAGGCCAAGCCCGGGCAGGAGGTCCCCGACCCGTACTTCGGCGGGGCGGGCCCGGCGCGCAAGGCGTGCACCGAGTGCGGCGAGTGCATGACGGGCTGCCGCCACGGCGCGAAGAACACCCTCAACGAGAACTACCTCTACCTCGCCGAGAAGGCGGGCGCGGTCGTCCACCCCCTGACGACGGTCGTGTCGGTCACGGACGACTCGCAGGGCGGTTACGCGGTGGCGACGCTGCCGACCGACGGAAGGAAGAAGGGGAAAGGGAAGGCGAAGGGGAGGCTGTTCAAGGCCCGCCGGGTGGTGATCGCGGCCGGTACGTACGGCACCCAGACCCTGCTGCACCGCATGAAGGCGGGCGGCCAACTGCCGTACCTCTCCCCGAAGCTGGGCGAGCTGACCCGCACCAACTCCGAGGCGCTGGTCGGCGCGCAGACCGACAACCGGCGTTACCGCAAGGCGACGGGCGAGCCCAAGGTCGACTTCACGCAAGGGGTCGCCATCACCTCGTCCATCCACCCGGACGAGAACACCCACATCGAGCCGGTCCGCTACGGCAAGGGGTCGAATTCGATGGGCGGCCTGTCCATCCTCCAGGTGCCGTACGCGGAGGGCTCGTCGCGGATCGCTGCCTGGCTGGCGAACGCCGCCCGCCACCCCCTGCTCATCCTGCGCTCCCTGTCCAACCGCCGCTGGTCGGAGCGGACGATCATCGGCCTGGTGATGCAGTCGCTGGACAACTCGCTGACGACGTACCTGAAACCGGACGGCGTCGGCAAGGGCCTGCTCACGGCCCGCCAGGGGCACGGGTCCCCCAACCCGAAGCAGATCAAGGCGGCCTCGGAGGCCGCGTCGGCCATAGCCGCCGACATCAACGGCTTCGCCGGCTCCAACGTCGGCGAGCTGATGGGCACCCCGCTCACCGCCCACTTCCTCGGCGGCTGCCCCATCGGCGACTCGCCCGAGACCGGCGTGCTCGACCCGTACCACCGGCTGTACGGCCACCCCGGCATCTCGGTCGTCGACGGCGCGGCGGTGTCGGCCAACCTGGGCGTGAACCCGTCCCTGACGATCACCGCGCAGGCCGAGCGGGCGATGTCGTACTGGCCCAACAAGGGGGAGGCCGACCCGCGTCCGGAGCAGGGGGCGGCGTACGAACGCCTGAAGCCGGTAGAGCCGAAGACGCCGGCGGTTCCGGCGGAGGCGTTCGGGGCGCTGAAGCTGCCGTTCCTGGAGATGCCGGCGGTGCCGCCCAAGAACTAAGGCACGTACCCACACATGGAGAAAGGACCTGCGCCCCCCTCCGAGCGCAGGTCCTCCCCTTTCTTGCGTTGAGCCAGTTGAGGCGGCGGCCTGAGCCTTACGCCTCGGCACCGACCTTGCGGCGCTTCATCGCGAACATCACGCCGGCGCCGGCGACGATGGCGATACCGCCGATGGTGGCGATGACCGGCAGGTTGGAGTCGGAACCGGTCTCGGCGAGGTTGCCCGTGATCTCCTTGACCTCACCCTGCGGCTTCTTGTCCGAGTCGATGCCCGAGGGCTTCTTGCCGTTCGGCTTGGCGTCGTCGACGTCACCCGGCTTGCTGCCCGCCGCCAGCACCTTGAACTCGTAGAACTCGCCGTTGCCGTAGCAGATGTCGGAGCTCTCGCCCGCGTAGATCGCCTGGCTCATGGTGTACGACGAGCCGGCCGGGGCGGACGCCTTCACTCGCACCCGAAGGTCCAGCGTGGCGGTGGAGTTCGCCTCCAGCGTCTCGAGGGAGGCGGCAAAGCTGCCGGTGAAGTGGATCTCGCCGTCCTCGGTCTCGAAGGACTCCTGGAAAGCGCTGGTCCACTTGCCGTCCTCCTTGACCTGGACCTCGGCCAGGTCCATGGAGAGCGAGTGGCCCTCGTTCACGCCCGCGTACTCGGTGAACGCCTCGATGAAGACGTTCTTCAGGTCCTTGTCGGAGTCGTTCGTGGCGACGAACTGGAAGTTGTGCCAGCCGGAGCCCGCGACGATCTTGTTGGGCAGGCCGGAGATCTGCGCGGTGAGGTTCTCGTCCGTCTCGAAGGACATGCAGTCCTCGTAGGGGTCCCACGGCTTTTCGTCCCCGGGGGCGCTCTCCGAGGGAGACGGGCTCGCGCTCGTGCTCGCGCTCTCCTCGGGGGCCGGGTCCTCTTCCTCCTCCGCAGGAGCCGACGTGGTCTCCTCGGGGGCCGGGGAGGTCTCCTCCTCCTCGGGCGTGGTCTCTTCCTGAGTCGGGGCCGACGGCTCCTCGGTGGGCGCGGTCGGCTCCTCCGTGGGCAGTTCCGCCGGGGCGGTCGTGCTCTCTTCCGACACCGGCGGCGTCGGGTCGTCACCAGTGGCGAACGCGACCGGCGCGGACAGCAACGCGATCGGCGCTATGACAGCCGTCGTGGCCGCGGCGGCCAGTGCACGGCGAAGCTTCATGAAGACCTCGGAAAGTCCGGGAGTGCTGCGACACAGCAGCACGCGCTGAAGGGAGGCCTCCGCGTGTGGGGCGCGGGTGTGGCCCTTGTTTCGCACGGTTGGATCGGCGACGCCTGTGAATGGTTGTGCCTTGACTAACAGATTTCTTATGTGGCCTGCGTCACATATCTGATGATCCTGATTTGGGCGCTCTTGTCATGCGACGGTCACCACATCGAGATGTGGAGCTCCGTGGAGACCTTGTGCCACTTCGGTAGATCATTTTAGGAAATCCCCCACTTGTTCAACTGGGGTGGGGAGAACCGTGCGCTCGGCACGTCCGCTTGTTGTCGCTGTCGCCTTCGTTCGGGCCGTCATCGCCGGAACCGAGCAGGTCGCACTGGCTGTCGACCCGTCGACGGGCGGTTCCTCCGCCGAAGACGCGCCTGATCAGCGATGGGGTTCGGCGGAGGAACCGCCGCCACACCGCGTCCACCGACGCGACGGACGCCGCCGCGAAGGGCGGCCACGACGGACCGCTCACCGGCCGCGGCGAACTCCCCGCAGACGAAGGCCCGCACGACCTACACGTACGACGCCCTGGGCCGCATGGAGAAGCAGGTGGAGCCGGTCTCCGCCACCGAGTCCATCGCCACCACCTTCGGCTACGACGAGGTGGGCAACCGCACCCGGCTGACCGACGGACGCGGCAACGAGACGGTCTACACCTTCAACGGCTGGGGCCTGCCGGAGTCGACGATCGAGCCGTCCACGACGGCCCACCCGAACGCGGCCGACCGCACCTGGACCACGGTCTACGACAAGGCCGGCCAGGCGGTGACGGAACTCCTCCCGGGCGGGGTGAAGCGCGAGCGCACCTACGACGGCCTCGGCCGCCTCACCCACGAGACGGGTACCGGCGCGGAGGCGATCACCACGGACCGCACGCTGTCTTACGACCTGGCGGGCCGCATGACCTCCGCCGGCACCGACGACCCGCTCACGCCGAACCGCCGACGGCCATATGACCGAGCGGACGGACGGGAAGTACACCACCTCCTACGGCTACGACGCCGCCGGCCGCCCGGAGTGGCTGTGGAACGAGATGACCGGCGCGGACATCTGGTACGACTTCGACGCCGCCGGCCGCCCGGTCATGGAGCAGTACGCCATCCAGCCGGACGGCTCGACCGAGTGGATGGAGGCGGCGCGCCGTTCCTACGGCTACGACAGCCTGGGCCGCCTCACCGACGACATCATCACCACCCCGGACGAGGCGACCGAGATCGCGTCCACCACCTACGCCTACGACCTCGATGACCGCCTGACCTGGAAGCAGACCAGCGGCACGGCAGGCGCGGGCGAACACGTCTACGGCTACGACCAGGCTGACCGCCTCCCTACTGGACCCACGACGGCTCGACCACCTCGTACGCGTGGGACGCGGCCGGCAACCGTGTGAAGGCCGGTTCGGCCACGGTGACGTACGACGAGCGCAACCGCCTGCTGACCGACGGCACATCGACGTACACCTACACGGCGCGCGGCACGCTCGCGGCGGTCGAAACGGGCGCGAACTCCCGCTCCCTCGCCCTTCGACGCCTTCGAACGCAAGGCGACCGACGGCGCCACGACGTACACCTACGACTCCCTGGACCGCGTCGCCAGGCACGGCACCACCGCGTTCCGCTACGACGGCGGCTCCAACAACCTCCTCGGCGACGGCACCACCGACTACAGCCGCACCCCGGACGGCTCCCTGCTGGCCGGCACCGACGGCACCACCACCCCGTGGTCCATCACCGACCAGCACACCGACCTCGTCGCGGGCCTGTCCATCGACGGCACCACGGTCACCGGCTCCACCGCCTACGACCCCTTCGGCACCGTGACGGCCACCAACGGCAGCACCCCGGCCCTCGGCTACCAGTCCGGCTGGACCGACCCGGACAACGGCGACGTCAACATGGCCGCCCGCTGGTACCAGCCCGGCGCCGGCGCCTTCTCCTCCCGGGACACCTGGCTCCTCGACCCAATACCGTCCTCCGAGGCCAACCGCTACACCTACGTCGGCGGCGACCCACTCGGCTCAACCGATCCCACCGGCCACATACGGCACATCGACTCCGGCGGCGGATACGCATCAACCGGCGCCCTGGGCAGCAGGGCTCCTTCTGGTCGCAACACACGCCCGCGCGCCGGCACTGGAGCCAGAGCCGTCGGCAAGGTTACGAGGCCCCGGGTGCACCGCCCGAAGCCCAGACGCACCCAACGGGATCCCGCATCCACCAGCCGTCCCTACCCTTCATCGGGCCGTCCGGTAACCGGGCGCCCAGCCAGCCGACCGACTACCTCCCATTCGACCAGCCGCCCGAACTACGGCACCGCCTACAGAGGCAACACCCCTGACCGCCCGAGCGGCACACCCCGTACCTCGCCCAACGTCCGACCGCCCAAGCCTCCCACCCCACAGAACCCCAACCGGGGCTCGCGCCCCACGCCGGCGCCCGTGAGACCGGCACCGAAGCCACGCGTCGATGTCGCCCGCATGCAGCGAGCTCCTTGGAGCGGGCTGTAGTGGTGGACCAGCGGATATTCACGGAAATGGCTTCGGCAGAAGCATCGTTGGAGTCGAGCGACCTGACCGTGATGGATCCGGTCATTGTGCAGGAGGCCGAGACGGGGGAAGGGGGCGCTGCTTCTTTTGAAGGGCCTGATCGTGACCGCAATATCGTGTACCTGCCGCGTAGAGAGCATGCCGGTCAGTGCGTTGCGACCGGCGCCTTCGCCAGCCTGACGCAGGCGGACTACACTTCGCCGCCACGGAAGAAGCTTGATTTTCCGCTGCCTGGTCTTCAGACGCTCCCAGTGGACAACCGGGCACGCGGTCACTTGATCGGATTCACGATGGGCGGCTCAGGCCGGAAGTTTCGTTCAGGTGGTTCCCGTTTATGGCGATCCCAAATTAAGTGATGTCGCATTTGAATGAGCTGCGGCGAATTCTGGGGCCGTCCCCTTGGAACGAGGAGCGCAGCTTTTCAGACGTGGAGCGCAAGTGGGGGATCATTGTGCCCTCAGATGTCAAGGATGTCGGCCTCCTTTACGGCGACGCGATGGTGAGTGACTTCCTGTTCATCTTCGGGCCGGACCACTATGGTTCCGAAAGGGCATTGGGGTCATGCGGTCGATGGTGACAGACTCTTCCTCGAAGACCAAGGGAATGGATTGTGGACAGTTTCTGCCTTTCGCCGGGACTGGGGGGGCTGGTGCGAAACCGACCTCCCGCTCATTGATTGGCTTGTGAGGGTTTTCGAAGGGAGGTTGGCGACGGAGTGGATGCCTGAATGGCCCGAGACTCATTGGTTTGAGACTGTCTGATCAGTCGCTTGGTGGCCGTCCCTTGATGCATGGCCCCGCTGTCGAAGAGCGCATCTGCGTCGCATAAAGGGGGCCCGCAGCACCATGGCCGACAAGCCGTCCGAGCACCACGGAGCGGAACCGTCGGTCGACCGTCTCGCAGAGCGGTGCGGACTGGGGGCTCTGGGTTTTGGAGGTGATAGTGCACCCTCACGGTTTGCCGATGTCCACCGCCCATACACCCATCCCGTCATAGGCCTCGGGAGTAGCGGTGAGCACCTGGCCCTCGGCGGTGTCCGAAGCCGCGGCGTAGACCGCGTGCCCGAAGGGCCAGTCCAGCCCGGCGGCCACCACCTGCTCCACCGCGGCGGCGCCGGCGAAGTCGAGGGGCAGGAACTCCAGGCCGGGCAATGCGCCGACATGTGCCGCGGCGCCCGGAAGCTCCAGGCTCGCGGCGACCAGACACAACGCTGGAACATGCGCCCGCTGGGCGGGGTCGTCGACCTCGACCACGGCGAGCCCAGAGAGTAGTCGGTGCCCACGGCACAGGGCGAGGACCGCCGTGTGATCCAGAATGATCACCTGCGACTCCCTACCTGCCTGGCGGCAATCGCGGCACGCCACTCCTGCGCCTCGCGCACATCGTCGTCGGTGAAGTCAGTCCGCAGGTGAGCCCGGACGTAGGTAACGGCGCGAGCAGTCCGCTCGGCGCGCTCGGCCTCGGTGGGCGTCGCGGACACCACGCGCTCCACATATGCCCGTGTGCTCAGACCACGCTCCTCGGCCAGCGTGCGGAGTCGGTCCCTTGTCGATTCGCTGATCTTGATCGTGGTGTCACCCATGAAGGAAGAATACAACTGAATACCACCTCATGGGTCGCAGAGCCGAAGTGGATTCTGTCGCCAACGGCTGGGGCAGGGGCCGTCACACGGGTGAGGTGGCCGACGTACGCTCAGCTGCCCAGTAGCCGACCGACAGGAAGTGCACAGCACCGTGGCAGACAAGCCGTCCGAAGGGTCCAGACCGGAATCCGTGCCCGAGACCGAGGCCGGTTCCGGTTCGCCCTCGTCCGCACCGGAGCCCGTAGCGGACGACGTGTGGGAGAAGTTCGTCCAGGACACCGAGCGCGACATACGGGCCTCCGCCCCGAAAGAGCCGTCCGCGCGAGCCCGCATGGTCACCGAGCGGCTCCGGCAGCAGGAAGCGCGGGGCGAGTTGCCGCCGGGGTGGCGTACCGGGCCCGCCTGGCAGGAGATGGACGGGCGGGCCGCCCGGCGTCGTCGGCGGTGGGCGATCGTCGGTGTGCCGCTCGCCGTGGCCGTCGCTGTCGTGGCGATACGGCCCTCGCTGATACCCGGTGAGCCATTCGGCACCAGCAGCACCACCGCCTCGTCCCCGGAGGGCCCGGCCGCGTCGCCGCTCCCGGCGGAGACCGCCGCCCCGACGGCCCCGCCCTCTATGGCTGCTCCCGAAACACCCACCCTGACCCGGCCGTTCGCCGGCTCGCCGGCCGAGCGCTGGGCCGACGGCGAGGCCGGCATCACACCGCCGAAGGCCACCCCGGTCGGCTCCCTGTCCAAGGGCCAGGTGGAGCAGGCGCTGCAACAGACCAGAAAGCTCCTGGTCGACGCCAACCTCGACCCGGCCACGCTCCGCGGCGAACGCCCGGAAACCGCCCTCGGCGTCATCGAGCCCCGCCAGAAGGAACTGCTCGACCTGCTGACCACCGCGCTGCGCAAGCCGGACAAGGACCACGACCCGCTGTGGATGTTCAGCCGCTTCGACCCGGACGAGGTGCGGCTCGCCGGTGACGTCGTCAAGACGCGCGGGCGCATGACGTTCAAGGCGGGCGAGCACGCCTCCGTCGTCGTGCACGCCGACTACACCTTCGTCTACCCGCTCGTCCGCGAGGGCTCGACCGAGGTGGCCCGCACCATCATCCGCCGGGTCGTCGACGTCGAACTGTCCGACCCGGCGAAGTACCAGGTCACCCCGGGGAAGATCGCCGTACTGCGCTACGACCAGGAGATCGGCAACTCGGCCTGCGACGTGTACGACGGCTATCTGCACCCGCAGTTCGACTCGGCGCCGCCCACCGGCGCACCCCCCACCGGCCCGACGACGGATCCGTACGACCGCAGCAAGGACCTCGACGTGGACCGCGCGCAGGAGTGCGGAACCGTCTCCCGCACCTGACACATGGCGCGACCGGCATGAGAAGGGCCCCGCAGGGCGGAGCCGCGGGGCCCTTCTATCGTCAGCACCGACGTCAGGGCAGCGTCGGTGCCTGGGGAAGCGGCGCCGGGGGGTTGCGCCGCTGTTCATGGTCCATCGGTGGTCTCGACCTCTGGCAGTGCGGGGAGGCACGACCGGGCCGGGGGCAATGCGGGATGGGGCTGTGGGACTGGGGGCGGTGGGACCGGAGCTTTGCTACGCATCGTGCTGGAAGGAACCGGCCTCCGCAACCTTTCGAACGGGCCTTGTACTCCTTCTTACCTTCTCGCCCTTTCCGCCGGTCGGCCCCGGGCGTCCCCGGAGCCGACCTCTCTTGGGTGACCGGGCTGCTGTCCCCTGCCGTCCGGTCACTCTTCTGGAGCGAGGTCCCACGGCGCACGGTGTGAACCGTCCGCCTCATCGCTCCAGCGAGCCACGCGTGGTTCTCTCGGGCCCGCCCCTGGCTGGCACGGACACCGGTTCCAACGAAGCGATGCAGGACGCGTCACGCTCCGTACGGGTGAGAGGGGCACCGAACTCAGATGCGACCCCGGCACAGTTCGAGCAGCGTCATGGCCAGGGACGTGCCCGGCTTGCCCAGCGCCTCGCTGTAGTGGCTGAGGACCTCCATCTCACGGGAGAGGTTCACCCGCCGGCCGCCGGAGGTGATCCGCGCCTCCTGGATGACGGCCGAGACGGCCATACGCTCCTGGATCAGACCGATGATCCGGTCGTCCAGGGCGTCGATGCGTTCACGGGCACCGGTGATCACGTCGGCGGCCTCGGGGGTGCGGGCGCCGGTCACGTCGATGGTGGTCATGGGGGCTCCTTGTCTGCTCTGCGTTCTGCAGGGGTGTTCTGTGTTCTGCAGGGGCCGCCCCGGAGCGACAGGGCCCGGAAACGTCAGGCGCCCCGGACCTTGTCGGCCCGGGGCGCCTGGGAAGTCGCTTGTCAGTTGCTCAAGCAGCACGACCATGGCAGCCGGCGGGCCGGGTGCCATAGGTAAAGAGGAAGGTCGGGTGCGTGAGCATGGGGCCAGTATGCCGGGCCCCGCGGAGGTGTCCAAGCCGGTTCGCATCCTGAGACAGGCTGAGACGGGGCTTGGCCAGGAAGGGGCCCCGCGGATCCCGGTAGACTCGGCCCCACACACACCTCGCTCACCGCCGGAAGGCAACCCGTGTCATCAGCGAACCCCGCCGCCACCGACACCGTCCTGGTCGTCGACTTCGGCGCGCAGTACGCCCAGCTCATCGCCCGTCGCGTCCGCGAGGCCCGGGTCTACAGCGAGATCGTGCCGAGCACCATGCCGGTCCAGGAGATGCTCGCCAAGAACCCGGCGGCGATCATCCTCTCCGGCGGCCCCTCGTCCGTGTACGAGGAGGGCGCCCCCCGTATCGACCGCGCGCTGTTCGAGGCCGGCGTCCCCGTCTTCGGCATGTGCTACGGCTTCCAGCTCATGGCGCAGAGCCTGGGCGGCACGGTCGACAACACCGGCGCCCGCGAGTACGGCCGCACCGACCTGCACGTCTCGAAGTCGTCCTCCACCCTCTTCGAGGGCACCCCGGCCGAGCAGCACGTGTGGATGTCGCACGGCGACGCCTGCTCCGCCGCCCCCGAGGGCTTCACGGTCACGGCCTCCACGGACGTCGTCCCGGTCGCCGCGTTCGAGAACGACGAGCAGAAGCTCTACGGCGTCCAGTACCACCCCGAGGTCATGCACTCCACGCACGGCCAGCAGGTGCTGGAGCACTTCCTGTACCGGGGCGCGGGCCTGAAGCCGGACTGGACCACCGGCAATGTCATCGAGGAGCAGGTCGCCGCGATCCGCGAGCAGGTCGGCGACCGGCGCGCCATCTGCGGCCTGTCCGGCGGCGTCGACTCCGCCGTGGCGGCGGCCCTGGTCCAGAAGGCCATCGGCTCCCAGCTCACCTGCGTGTACGTCGACCACGGCCTGATGCGCAAGGGCGAGACCGAGCAGGTCGAGAAGGACTTCGTGGCCGCGACCGGCGTCCAGCTCAAGGTCGTGGACGCCGAGGAGCGGTTCCTGACCGCTTTGAAGGGTGTCTCGGACCCCGAGGAGAAGCGGAAGATCATCGGCCGCGAGTTCATCCGGGTCTTCGAGCAGGCCCAGGCCGAGATCATCGCGGACCAGGGCCCGGCGGTGGAGTTCCTCGTCCAGGGCACCCTGTACCCCGACGTGGTCGAGTCCGGTGGCGGCACCGGCACCGCCAACATCAAGTCCCACCACAATGTCGGCGGCCTGCCCGAGGACCTCGAGTTCAAGCTCGTCGAGCCGCTGCGCAAGCTGTTCAAGGACGAGGTCCGGATGGTCGGCCAGGAGCTCGGCCTGCCGGACGAGATCGTCCAGCGCCAGCCGTTCCCGGGCCCGGGCCTGGGCATCCGGATCGTCGGCGACGTGACGAAGGAGCGGCTCGACCTGCTCCGCGAGGCCGACGCCATCGCCCGCGAGGAGCTGACCGCGGCCGGCCTCGACCGGGACATCTGGCAGTGCCCCGTGGTCCTGCTCGCGGACGTCCGCAGCGTGGGCGTGCAGGGTGACGGACGGACGTACGGCCACCCGATCGTCCTGCGGCCGGTGTCGAGCGAGGACGCGATGACCGCCGACTGGTCGCGGCTGCCGTACGACGTCCTGGCGAAGATCTCGACGCGGATCACCAACGAGGTGCGGGACGTGAACCGCGTCGTTCTCGACGTGACGTCGAAGCCGCCGGGGACGATCGAGTGGGAGTGAGCCCCATGGGCTTCACGGGCCCTAGGTGCGCCTGATCGTGCGCAAGGGCTCGCCGGGCTGCCAGATCTGGACGACGAGGTACTTGTCGTCCTCGATGTAGGTCCGCACGACCTCCGTGAGCTCGGTACGGAAGAGGTGGAACGGCTCCGGCGGTTCCACCTCTTCGCCGTACGCGGCCTTCTGCGCCGGGTCCTCCACCTCGATCGCCCGGCCGCAGATCCGTACGTCACCGCCGCCCATCGACTGCCCCTCGCCGGGGTTCGCCTGGAGCGCGAAGCGCGGGTCGCGGCGCAGGTCGAGGGCCTTGAGGGAGTTCGGCATCATGCCGAGCCACAGCTCGCCGTTGAGGAAGCGGACCTCCAGGCCGGTGGTGCGCGGGGAGCCGTCCTTGCGGAGGGTGGCCAGGACGTGGTGCGTGAAGGCGCCGAAGCGGTGCTCTGCGGTCTTCGCGAGCTCCGGTTCCGCCTCGGTGAAAGTTGCCCAGTTCGCTGTCATACGGCGAGTGTGGCGCTCATATCCGACATCTGCTGTCCGGTTTCGGGGAGCACGGGCAGCACGGGCATCGAATCTTTACGGAACATCTCTGTTCTCCTGCGCTGACCGACGGTAACTTCCGCCCCGTAAGCAACCCAGTGCTGGAGGACACATGCACGGGACGCCCCTCGGGCCCACACCGCCCTCGCCGCTGCCGACCGACCAACTGCGGTTCGCGATGCCGCCGATGCACGAGTCGGTCGAGGACGAGCGCCGGCATCGCAAGGAGCGGCTCGCGGGCGCGCTGCGGATCTTCGGGCGGCTCGGGTTCGAGGACGGGGTCTCCGGGCACATCACCGCGCGCGATCCGGAGTTCAGCGACTGCTTCTGGGTCAACCCGTTCGGGATGCCGTTCAAGCACGTCACCGTCAGCGATCTGGTCCTCGCCAACTCCGAGGGGCAGGTGATCGACGGCCGCTACCACGTCAACCAGGCGGCGTTCACCGTGCACTCCCAGGTCCACGCCGCCCGCCCCGACGTCGTCGCGGTCGCCCACTGCCACTCGGTGCACGGGCGCGCGCTCGCGGCGCTCGGCGAGCTTCTTGAGCCGATCACCCAGGAGAGCTGCGCCTTCTACGAGGACCACACGCTCTACGACGCCTACTCGGGGGTCGTCGTCGACGGCGTGGAAGGCCGCCGGATCGCGGGCGCGCTCGGCTCCCACAAGGCGCTCGTGCTGCGCAACCACGGGCTGCTGACCGTCGGCGACTCGGTGGACGCGGCGGCCTGGTGGTTCCTGTCCATGGAACGGTCCTGCCAGGTGCAGCTCACCGCCAGGGCGGCGGGGCGGCCGGTGCTGATCGAGCATCGGCAGGCGGTGGCCACGCGGGAGCAGTTGGGCGGGGACCTGGTGGCGTGGATCAACTATCAGCCGCTGTGGCAGGACGTCAGCCGGAGCGAGCCGGACCTGCTGAGCTGAGAGGGCCGGTGGCAGTTCGGCGACTTCTGGTCAAAAGCCCCGTAGGACCACCGCCTTCGTTCTCGCGAACTCCTCGTCCGTGAGGACGCCGTCGCGGTGCAGCTCGCCCAACTCGCGCAGCCTGCGCAGGAGCACGTCGTGGTGGTCGGCCGCGGGCGGGACGGAAGCCGCCAGCCGGGGACGGTCGGCGGAGTCGAGGCCGGTGCGGGTGGACGGGTGCGGCAGCCGGGCGGTGACCGCGGTGGCGACCAGGGCCGTGAGCAGGTCGCGGCGGGCGCTGCCCCACAGGTCCAGGGCGTACGGGTCCTTCTCCGGCGGCAGTTTCGAGAACACCGTCTCCCGGGTCACGAAGCGCAGGAAGCCGTCCTCGTAGCCGGAGTTGGGCAGCCACTCGATCTGGACGAGGTCGCTGATGTCGATGATGCGCGGGCCGGTCGCCCGTTTCACGCGGTCGGAGGTGTCGGACCAGTCGATGCGCACCTGGGTGCCGTCGAAGGAGACCATGCCGTCGGAGGAGCGGACGGAGACCGGGACCGGCGGGCCGGGGAGCAGATACGCTTTGGTCGCCTCCTTGGGAATCTGGTCCAGCAGCAGGGCCTGGCGGATCTCCTCGGCGACGTACTCGGCGACCCCCGCACGGTCGATGTCCACCGCCAGCCGGTACGGATCCGCCGCGTCGGGCAGTCTGCCGCCGGTCGCCTGGAGCAGCGGGTCGGCGCCCTCGCGCAGCCGGATGCGCAGCCGGCCGTGCTTGCGTTCGGGCTCGAACACGATGCTCGCGACGGCCTCGAGGGGTACGGCGATCTCCCCGTACGTCTGCCGGAACAGTGGCACGGAGCGGTGGAGTCCCGGCGTGATCCGGACCGTTGTGCCGTCGAAGGCCCAGGTCCCGTCGCGCTGGATGATCTCGGCCATAGGGAAATTCTCGCAGCCGGGTCAACACAAGGGTGCGGTCATCACCCGCGCCGGGCGGACCTGGCGGATGCGGCGCGGGTGGCCTACGGCACAATTCGCTGTCGACGCAGGGGAGTTGTGCGCGGCGGTGTGCGTGGTGCGGGTGGTGGCCGAAAGCCGTGGTGATCGGTATGTGAGATCCGGCTGCCGGGGGGCGGGCTGTGGGTTATAAGGCCATGAGTCCATGAGTCCATGGGGTCATGAGGTCATTTGGTGATCTGGGCGCTTGGTCGGTGGGTCGGTGGGTCGGTGGGTCGGTCGGCCTGAGGGGTGCGGTGCCCCGAGGGTGAGAGGTCTGAGGAAGGCGGGCGTCGGGCGTGGCGGTGCAGGAGGCTGGGCAGGGCGGCGCGGTGCTGGGCGCGCATGGAGGCGGCTGCACCTGCGGGGACTGTCCGCACGGGGCGCGTGCGGGGCATCGGCGGGCCGTCGCCGAATTTCTGCTGAAGCGGGACGAGTTCGCGGCCGGGCAGGGGCTGCCGGCGGCGGTGGCGCACTCGGCGTCGGCCTCCCGGCAGTGGGTCTCCGAGGAGCTGACGCAGTCGGCGGAAGTCGTCGCCGAGCGGGGGCGGGCCGAGGGGGAGGCGTGGCTCGCGCGGCTGTGGTGGCGTACGGCGTGCACGGTCTGGGGACTGGTCGTGGCGCTGCTGCTGGTGCAGGCGCTCACGGCGATCGGCGCGGGGTGGACGGCCGCGCGTACGGCCGGGCTGCTGGCGGCGGTCGTGACGGCCGGGGTGCTCACGGCGGCGTCGTGGTTCCATCGGGCGCGGGGCGGGGCGCTGGCGCCGGTCATCGGTGAGGACAACCGGCTGTCCACGTCGCGGGCGGTGGCCGGGGCGTGGGTGCTGTTCGTGGCGTACGCGGTGTTGGTGCTCGTGGGGCGGCTGGCGGCGGCGTCCGGGCACGCGGAGCGCGATGCGTTGATCGCCGGGCTCGAGCTCCGGCGGGGTGCGGGTGTGGTGACCGTGCTGGCCGTGGTGTGCGCGATCGCGGTGCTGGTGCGGCGGGTCGTCGGGATGCGGGTGCTCGGGCAGCGGCTGCAGAAGGTGCGGGCGCATCGGCCCCGGGCGGCGGATCTGCTGACGGATGACGCGGGGCGGGGGACGTTCGCGGACATCCAGTACGTCGTCATCGGCGGGGTCGCGTTGCTGTTCGCGGCGGTGCGGTTGGCGCGGCGGCCGGATCAGTTGCCGGATCTGCCGTGGGGGCTGGCGGTGGTGGTGCTGGTGTCGGCGGCGACGTATCTGGCCGGGAAGTATGCGGAGGGGGGTCGGCCGGTGATTCTGTCGGTGGTGCGGGCGCGCGAGGCCGGCGATCTGGACGCGCCGATCCGGACGGGGGACGACATCGAGATCCGGGGGGCCGGGTTTGTGCCGCCCGGGGCGCAGGGGGCGGACCGGTTGTCGCGGATGGTGGTGCGGATCGGGGCGGTGCATGTGCATGTGCCGTTGGTGCCGGTGGCCGGGGGGTTCAGCAATCCGACGGATGCGGTGCTGACGGTGCCGGTGCCGGCGGATGTGGAGCCGGGGCGGGTGGGGGTGCAGGTGGTCACCGCGGTGGGGGTGGAGACCAATCGGTACCTGATCGATGTGACCGATTGACGGTTGCCTCCGGCTGGTGGGGGTTCGCGTTGATGCCTGCGGCGCCGCTGCGGGTGGGGTGGGGTGCGCGTAGCGCCTGCGGGTGTGTTGTGGGCCGGGGCCGTGGCGGGGGGTGACCGTCCTCGGACCGGCGGTTGGGGTTGGGCAGGGTGCTGAGCGTTTCTTGACGCCGGCCACTGCGGGCGGACACCCCCCGCCACGTCCCCTTCCCGCCGTACGCGGCTTTCCGTGCGTGGGGCGGCCCCGTCCGTACGGCTCCGCTTTTCTGACGGCCGCGTGGGCTCCGCTTCGGTGGGTAGGAAACCGGTCGCGCAGGGTTGAGCGGCGCGGCCACTGCGTACGTATCGTTTTTTGAGGGGTCACGGCACGGCGGGCGAGAGGCGGCTACGGGCGATGACTCACGGTATGCATACGGACACGCACACCCCTTACCTTGACGGCGACCGGAACTGGCGGGATTCCGCTACCCGTTACGCACTGCTCCCGCTCCGCGTCTTCCTCGGCGTCACCTTCATCTACGCCGGTCTGGACAAACTCACCGACAGCGCCTTCATGAAGGACTCCGGGGCGGGCTCGATCGGTGACATGATGCGGGCCGTTCGGGACTCGTCGGCCATCCCGGCCCTGGTGGACATGGCCCTGGACAACCCGGTCGCCTTCGGCTACGCCATCGCCTTCGGTGAACTGGCCGTCGGCATCGGCACCCTCATCGGCCTGTTCGCCCGTCTGGCGGCGCTCGGTGGGGCACTCATCTCGCTGAGTCTGTGGTTGACGGTGAGCTGGGCCTCCGATCCGTACTACTACGGCAATGACCTCGCCTATCTGATGGCCTGGCTGCCGCTCGTGCTCGCGGGTGCCCCCATGCTGTCGCTGGATGCGGCGCTGCGGGGTCGGCGACGGCAGCGGTTCGGCGGGTACCGCTAGCCCTCGGTCGGGTGCCTGCGGCGCTTTCGTATCGCCCGGGTCAGGAGTGCTGTCACGCCTGCCAGGAACAGGCCGCCGAGGACCAGGGGGATCACCGCGAACCACGGTGTCTCCCAGGCGTCGTTCGCGTCCCCGATGTAGGTGATGCCCGCTACGGTCAGGAACGCGCCGGCGACCAGCCTTCCGGGCTGGAACTCATGACGCAGCACGGCTCACCTCCGCCTGTCCGACGCCGACGCTCAGGTCGAGGTCCAGGGTGCCCGCGCTCTTGGTGCCCGTGGGCGGGGGCAGGGTCAGTTCCTTGTGCTTGCCCGGTGCCACGTCGACGTCCTGCTCGTCGTCGCCCGGCAACTGGATGTCTCCCACGCCCACGTCGATGCTCACTTTCACGGTCGCGTCCTTGGGGACGATCACCTTGAGATGGCCGACGCCCACGTCGGCTCTTGTCGTCACCGTCTGGCCCTGGGTGAACTCCAGCCCGGTCAGGTCCAGAGTGCCGACCCCGGTCCCCAGGTCGTACTGGTTCTGTACGTCCGCCACCGCAGCCGGGCGCCAGTCCCGTTCGATCCACCGGGTGCCTATGTCGTTGGGCAGGGCGGCCGCGGCCGCCAGTAGGCCCGCGGTGATGACGGCCAGGAAGACCGAGCCCGCTCCGGTGCGGCCCAGGAACGCGCTGATCGCCATGCCCAGGCCTATGACCAGCAGCGCGCAGGCCAGGCCGGTCTGGAGGCTGGCGCTGAGTGAGTGGTCCTCCCAGGTCCCGCCCGTGCCCAGGGCGCCCGCGAGGATGGCCAGCAGGAACACCCAGCCGCCGATCCAGCGGGGGCCGCGAGGCTTGGGCTGGGGCGGGCGTCGGGCCCCTATGTCCTTACGGCTGGTCCATGTGGCGCCCAGGCCGATGTTGACCGCCGCCGCGATGTCCCGCTCACGGGAGTCACGGGGGCCCCAGAGATAGCCGGTGCCGCCCTCGTGCGTGCCGTCCTTGACGATGGGGTCGCGCCACCAGGAGGGGTAGGCGGCGGGGACCGGCGGGGCCTGGGCCTCCGGCGGGGCGTCGGCGACGGCCTGGGCGGCGAGGGGGTCGGGGTCGGGGGTGCCGCGGTGCCGTGACCAGTAGCCGGCGCCGGCGAGGAGGAGCGAGAGGACCACGGCGAAGGCCAGCACCCCGCCGTTGCTCAGCATGGTCAGGAACACCCCGCAGCCGACCAGCGCGAACAGCACGGCCGTCAGCGCCTGGCCGTCGACGCGGCCGGTCAGCAGCTTGCGCACCTCGTTCTTGTCCTCGTCCTCGTACGGGACGAAGAGCCAGGCGAAGCCGTAGAAGATGAGGCCGATGCCGCCGGTCGCGGAGAGCACGGCGAGGGTGATCCGGAAGATCACCGGGTCCATGTCGCACTGCCGCCCGAGCCCGGCGCACACGCCGGCCAGCATCTTGTGCCGCCGGTCGCGCCGGAACCTGTGCGGCGGGGCGAGCGGGCCCGCCTCCGGGGACGCCTCTGCTTCCGCGCCCGCGGGGGGCACGGCGTCCGGCCCGGGCACGGAGTCCGCGGCGTGCTGGTGATCAGTCATGTGTCCATGGTGACGGGCGGGTCGGCCCGGCGGGAGTGGGAATGACCCTGGTCGGACCCTGATATCCGCCCTGAGGCGGGGACGGGGGAAGCGTTCGAGGCGGGCGGCTGTGAAGATCAGGGGAGTCTAGGGGGTCGACCCTGATGCCCCGCTGGGCCGGGCGTGTGAACATCGATGGCATGCCGGAAGCCGCAGCACCGCCACTCGCCGAACCGCGGCCGCCGCGCAAGCTCTACCGCAGCAGTGACGGACGCTGGCTCGGGGGCGTGGCGCGGGGGCTGGCCGGGCATCTCGGCCTGCCCGTCGTCTGGGTGCGGCTCGTCTTCGTCGGCCTGTTCATGGCGGACGGCCTCGGTGCGCTGCTGTATGCCGCGTTCTGGTTCTTCGTGCCGCTCGGCGTCGGCGGTGTCGACGCGCAGCGGCCTTCCCCCTTCGCCACCGAGACCGCGGCCGACGGCCGCCGCAGACTCGTCGCCCGCAAGCCGGACAAGGGACAGATCGTCGCGCTGCTGCTGATGGTGGCCGTGGCGATGGTCTTCGTCGGCAGCGTGGACCTGGGCAACGGCGCCAAGGCCTATCTGCTGCCCGCCGTACTGGTCGGCGCCGGCGTCGCCCTGGTCTGGCGCCAGGCGGACAACGCCCGCCGGGCCCGCTGGATGGAGGTCGGCCGGCATCGGCGCACCCTCACCCTGCTGCGGGCCGCGGGCGGCGTCGTGCTGGTCACGGCGGGCGTCTCCGGCATCTTCGTCCTCCAGGGCTCCGCCGCCCACCTCGGCTCCGTCCTGCAGGCGGCCCTCGCGGTTCTCGTCGGCATAACGCTCCTCGCGGGGCCGTACCTGGTCCGGATGACGCAGGACCTCTCCGAGGAACGCCTGATGCGCATCCGCGCCCAGGAGCGCGCCGAGGTCGCCGCGCACGTCCATGACTCGGTGCTGCACACCCTGACCCTGATCCAGCGCAACGCGGAGAACGCGAACGAGGTGCGCCGCCTCGCCCGCGCCCAGGAGCGCGACCTGCGCACCTGGCTCTACAAGCCCGAGGGCACCGGCAAGGACGAGGCGGACGAGCCGGCGAACCTGGCCGACGCCGTGCGGCGTAACGCCGCCGAGGTGGAGGACAAGCACGGCGTCCCCATAGAGGTCGTGGTCGTCGGCGACTGCCCGCTCGACGAGAGAATCGGCGCACAGATGCAGGCCGCGCGCGAGGCGATGGTGAACGCCGCCAAGTACGGTGGCGAGGGCGGCGCCGTGCAGGTCTACGCCGAGGTGGAGGGGAAGACCGTCTTCGTGTCCGTCCGGGACCGCGGTCCGGGCTTCGACCTCGACTCGATACCCGCCGACCGCATGGGCGTCAGAGAATCGATCATCGGCCGCATGGAGCGCAACGGCGGTACGGCCCGGCTGCGGGCGGTGCCCGACGGTGGCACGGAGGTCGAGCTGGAGATGGAGAGGGCGGAGAAGACGTCATGAGCGAGCCGACCGAGGCGAACGAGCCGGTGGAGCCGACCGGCGGGAGCGCGGGCCAGCGGCATGTGCGCGTGGTCCTCGTCGACGACCACCGCATGTTCCGTACGGGAGTCCAGGCCGAGATCGGCCGCACCGACCAGACCGGCGTCGAGGTCGTCGGCGAGGCCGCGGACGTCGACCAGGCGGTCACGGTCATCACCGCCACCCGGCCCGAGGTGGTCCTCCTCGATGTGCACCTCCCGGGTGGCGGCGGCGTCGAAGTCCTGCGTCGCTGCGCCCCGTTGATGGCCGACGCCGAGCAGCCCGTGCGCTTCCTCGCGCTGTCCGTCTCGGACGCCGCGGAGGACGTCATCGGGGTGATCCGGGGCGGTGCGCGCGGATACGTGACGAAGACGATCACCGGCACGGACCTGGTGGACTCCATCTTCCGGGTCCAGGACGGCGACGCGGTGTTCTCGCCGCGCCTCGCCGGGTTCGTCCTGGACGCCTTCGCGTCGACGGACGCGCCGCCGGTCGACGAGGACCTGGACCGGCTCACCCAGCGCGAGCGGGAGGTGCTGCGGCTGATCGCGCGGGGGTATGCCTACAAGGAGATCGCCAAGCAGCTCTTCATCTCCGTGAAGACGGTCGAGTCCCATGTCTCGGCGGTGCTGCGCAAGCTCCAGTTGTCCAACCGGCACGAGCTGACGCGGTGGGCCACGGCGCGGCGCCTGGTGTGAGCCGTGGCCCGCAGCGGGGCGCGAGGCCGGTGTGCTGCCAGCTCACACCACCCGCGTCGCCCCCGCGAACGGCATCTCGTCCAGCGGGGCCACCCGGACCGGCGCCGAGGGGTTCGGGGCGTGGATCATCCGGCCGTTGCCGATGTACAGGCCCACGTGGCTGATGCTGGAGTAGAAGAACACCAGGTCACCGGGGAGCAGTTCGGAGCGGGAGACACGGCGGCCGGCGTCGATCTGCGAGTAGGTCGTGCGCGGCAGGGAGATGCCGGCCGCGCGGTAGGCGGCCTGGGTGAGGCCGGAGCAGTCGAAGGCGTCCGGGCCGGTCGCGCCCCAGACGTAGGGGCTGCCGAGTTTGGCGTAGGCATAGGAAATGGCCTCCGCCGCACGGGAGTTGGGAGCCCGGACGGTGCCGGGCAGGGCGTCGCGGGCGCCTGTCGAGGAGCGGGCGGCGCGGTCCGTGCCGCCCTGCTGGAACTCGGCCCGCTCCTCGGCGGTCAGCCGCGCCAGCAAGGTGCGGGCGGTGTCCAGCTTGCCGGTGATCGTCTTCTTGTGGCGTTTCAGCTCGGCCTGGCGGGACTTCAGCGAGGTCAGTTCGATGTGCGCGGCGCCGCGCAGTTGCTCGATCTCGCGCAGTTGCCTGCGGACGCTCGACACCGACGCCGACTGGCGGTTGCCGGCGCGTTCGGCGAACTCGGCGCCGTCGAGATAGCGGTCGGGGTCCTCGGAGAGCGCGAGCCGCAGGGCCGGGTCGAGGCCGCCGTCGCGGTAGTGTGCCGCGGCCATCGAACCGAGGGCGTCCCGCGCCGAGTTGAGCTTGTCGGTCTTGCGCGCGGCCTCGTCCTGGAGCGCCCTGACGTGCTGCTCGGCCGCCTCCGCCTTCTCCTTCGCCCCGTTGTACTTCTCGGTGGCGACCTCCGCCTCCTGGTACAGCCTGTCCACCTTCGCCTTCACCTGCGCCGGTGTGAGCTGCGGCTCGGCGTGTCCGGTCCCCTCGAAACCCGTCGCCGTCGCCGCGCCCGCGAGCGCGATCGTCCATGCCGTGCGGGCCGTACTGCCGCCGACACTGCCGATACCGCCGGCCGGCCGCCGACGGGGCTTTCGGTGAGCTGCCACGTGGACTGCACGTCCTTTCGTACGACCGCCGCGCCCCGCGTACGCCCGCCCCGCGGGAGCGGCGGGTGCACGAGCGCCTGGGGGGAGCGGACGTACGACCGCCCGGGGGCGGGTGACGCGTCCGGCGGCGGCCGGCACAGGGGGAGCAGGCCGCCGCCGGACCTTTCTCGGCGGTGGTGTCCGACTGCCGCCCCTGGCCCGGGCGGCGGTGGGGAGCCGGTCACCTGGTGCAGGACGCTAAACCTCGCCGTGTCGGGTCGGTGACGGGTTGTGCGGAACTGCTGGGAGCGGACCGCCGGTGACCGCAAGTGAGCTTGATCCCGGGATGAGGGCGTCGCGTTCACGCTGTGTGCTGACCGATGTGGCGGTTCGGGGGGTGCGCGGCGGCCGCGGGGTGCTATGGCGCGCATATATGCGGCATCGGGGATGGGGCGAGGACACGCACAGGGCGGTGTCGGGTCGGTTTGCCCTGGTGGTTAGGCTCCGGCTCCATGGACGTACTCATCCACCTGTTCGTCGGTCTGCACATCATCGGCATCGCCGCGCTGCTCGGTGGCTTCTTCACCCAGATGAAGGCGATGGGGCAGGGCACCGCCCGGTTCGTCCCCGCGATGCTGCACGGCGCGCTGACCATGCTGGTCACCGGGGTGATCCTCGTCGGCCTCAACCAGGCGGACGACCAGTCCGTCAACAACATCAAGATCGGCGTGAAGCTGGCACTGCTGATCGTGATTCTCGGGCTCGTCTATGTGAAGCGGGACGAGGAGACGGTGGACAAGCGGCTCTTCGGCTTGGTCGGGCTGCTGACCACGGCGAACGTCTTCATCGCCGTGCTGTGGACCTGACGTCGGTCTCGGGGGGCGGTGCGTCGGTGCCGTCCTTGGACGGGCGGCGGGTGTAGCGCCGTACGGCGGCCGCGGTGGCCGTCAGCCATGCCGCCACCGCGATCCACGTCAGTGCCTCGCCGGGGGTTTCGAGCCATGGGACGTCCAGGGCGGTGGCGACGGAGAGCGTCGCCGCGGCCGTCATTCCCATGGGGAAGGCGGTTGCCCAGCGGCGTACGTCGTAGTGCGGGCGCGGCCATCGCATCTCGGCGATGAGCAGGACGGCGTACCAGGTCAGGTCGAGGACGAGCAGGGCGGCGGTCACCGTGCGCAGGACGTCGGTGTCGTCGTTGTTCCAGAGGTACAGGTCGGGGCCCTCGGCGCCGAGGAGCTTCGCGCCGGCGAGGGCGGAGATGGCCATGGCGCCGCCCGCCACCCAGTGGTCGCCGGCGCCTCGGGCGATCTGGCGCAGGTCGAAGCGGGCCAGGGCGACGGCGTAGAGGACCAGGCCGAGCCAGAAGAGAACCAGAGCCGCGTGGGCCGGCCAGGCGGTGTTCTGGGCGGCGGCGAGTGTCGCGGCCAGCACGACGAGTCCCTGGGTGGCCACGCA
Source organism: Streptomyces sp. UG1 (assembly GCF_049974585.1). Lineage (NCBI taxonomy): Bacteria > Bacillati > Actinomycetota > Actinomycetes > Kitasatosporales > Streptomycetaceae > Streptomyces > Streptomyces sp. UG1. Next base: position 265,188 of record NZ_JBNGGG010000005.1, read on the forward strand.
GCCCAGGAAGACCGCGCCGGGCATGCGGTGGCGCCAGTGGCGTACGACGGCGAGGAGGAGGCCTGGCCAGAGCAGGGCCGCGAGCGCCAGGAGCGCCCAGGCGAGGGGCTCCCAGCCGAGGGCGGCAAAGCGGGTGCCGAGGACCGCGGTCGCGGCGATGCCGGTCAGGGCGGCGGGGGTGGCCGCCTCCTCCAGCCATCTGGGGCGGTCCCACAGCAGGCGTGCGATGAAGGCACCGGCGAGGCCGAGCCAGGTCGCGCAGGCCAGGACGAGGGCGATACGGGACAGGTTTTCGTAGCCCGACTGGTGCAGGGCCACCGAGACGATGCCGGTGGCCATGACGGCGGCGCCGGCGGTGGGGGGTCGCTGCGACCACCAGGTGTGCAGGAGGGATGTGGGGGTGGTGCTGGCGGGCATGAGGCCGATGCTATGGGCGTGGCGGGGGTGCGGAGGGTGCCTGCGGCGGCCTGTGGGGCTGAGTGGGGGTGTGGGTAGCGCGTACGGGTGCGTTTGAGTGTGTGGGTGCGTGGGTGCGTCCACCCGCGGTCTCGGTCCTCGCAGCCCTGTGCTCCACGCCCGGGTCTTCGCGGCCCTGCGCTCCACGCGCGCGTGCGCCAAAGACGGCCACGCGCGCGTGCCTGTACGTCAAGCGGGGCGGACCACGCTGTGGATCGACGACTCCCCGTCGTAGTAGATCGACTCCTCGCGGACGTACGTGCCGGGCTTCGGGGCGTGGATCATCATGCCGTTGCCGATGTAGAGGCCCACGTGGGTGACGTCGTCGTAGAAGAAGATCAGGTCGCCGGGCTGGGCGTTGGCGAGGGGGACCGTGGTGCCGGCGTTGACCTGGTCGTAGGTGACGCGGGGGATGTCCACGCCGGCGGCCTTCCAGGCGGCCTGGGTGAGGCCGGAGCAGTCGTAGGAGTCGGGGCCGGTGGCGCCCCAGACGTACGGCTTGCCCATCTGGGAGCGGGCGAAGGCCAGGGCCTTCTCGGCCTTGGTGGCGTACGAGGAGTCCGAGGCGGACGAGTCCGAGGTGCCGGAGTCGGCCGGGGGCTGGGTGGTCTCCTGCTGCTGGGCTGCCTCCTGGCGCTCGCGCTCGGCCTCGGCCTCCGCCTGCTGGCGGGCCAGCTCGGCCGCCTTGCGGGCCGCCTCCTCCTGCTTGCGCTTCTCGATCGCGGCGAGGCGGGCCTTCTCCTCCGCCGTCAGCTTCGAGAGAAGTTCGCGTGCGTCGGACAGCTTCTGCTGGACCGTGGTCTTGGCGGTCTGCAGGTCGTTCTGCGACTCCGTGAGCGTCTTCAGGCTCTGGGTGGCCTCCTGGCGCTTCTTCATCGTCGCGGACTGCTCGGTGAAGTACTCGTCGACCGACTCCTTCTGACGGTCCGTCATGCGGCCCATCAGCTGGCTCTGGTCGAAGTAGTCCTGCGGGGTGTCCGCCAGGAGGAAGGTCGCCGTGTCGGGGGCGGTCGCTCCGGTGCGGTACTGGGCGGCGGCGGAGCGGCCGAGTTCCTCGCGCGCGTCGTTGAGCCTCTGGGTGCGCTTGGCGACGTCGTCGAGGAGGGTGTCGACGCGCTTGCGCTGCTTGGCGGTCTTCTCCTTGGCCGCGTTGTACTTCTCCGTCGCCGACTCCGCCTGGCGGTAGAGGTCGTCGACCTTCTTCTCGACCTCTTCGAGGCTGGGCTTGTCGTCCGTGGAGGGGCTCGCGTTTGCCGTCTGGGACAGCAGGGCCACGGACGTGAGGGCCGCCGTGGCGAGGGCGGGGGTCCGTATGCCGGCTACGCGCGTACTCGCGGGACGCGACTTGCGGTGCGACGCCAAGGGAGGCGACTCCTTCCGTGCTCCGCCTACCGAGTTAGCTGTCGGGTTCGGGCGGGTGGTTCGGAAGGGTTGCCCTACGGCCTTTCCCGGGAGGGGAGTTCGGCCGATTCACCCCAAGGTCGGTGGGTCCCCGGCTCCGGTCGCCATGGCGTACCGGACTCGGCGGAGGCCGTGCGGCCCGGCGTCGTTCGCCGGTGGAGGTCGTACGGCCTGCCCGGCACCGTAGCCAACTCGTGTGGCCCCTGTGAAGGTTGATGTTCGATATGCCCGATACATTTTCGTGACCTTGGGGTCGGGTGGCGCCGGGCGCGGTTGATCTGGGGTCGTGTGTGGTGGTGTGGAGGGTTTCTGGTTGGAAGTTCGATTTCGTCCTGTGTGGCGGTCGCGGTGGGGTGGCGGATCGACCCCGGGTGCGGATCGTGATGCCGCGGTTGCGGAGGGTGGGGAGGTTTTGCGGTGGGGCCCGGGTGGAAGATCATCCGGTTTCGGAACGTGTGATGTTCTCGGGGTGGCCGCGGGCTGTCAGTGGGGCGGCCTAGACTCGGAGAGCGATGAGCAGCCTCTTTGACGACAGCTTCCTGGCGGACCTCCAGGCCCCTCGGGCCCACGGGGAAGAGCCCCCGCCGCCGCCCGAGGACGAGCACGCTCCGGAGCCGGTTCCGGACGATCTGTTCGGTGGGAAGTTCGACGTGCCGCCGGACCGGGACGCCTACTACCGCGACGGCGCCCCACGCCCGGCCATCGACGCCGCGGCACTGCTGGACGGGCTGAACGAGAACCAGCGCGCGGCCGTCGTCCACTCCGGCACCCCGCTGCTCATCGTGGCCGGCGCCGGATCCGGCAAGACCCGGGTGCTCACCCATCGCATCGCCCATCTGCTCGCCGAGCGCGGCGTGCATCCGGGGCAGATCCTCGCGATCACCTTCACCAACAAGGCCGCGGGCGAGATGAAGGAGCGCGTCGAGCAGCTCGTGGGCCCGCGGGCGAACGCGATGTGGGTGATGACCTTCCACAGCGCCTGCGTACGCATCCTGCGGCGGGAGAGCAAGAAGCTCGGGTTCACCTCCTCCTTCTCGATCTACGACGCCGCCGACAGCAAGCGGCTGATGGCGCTGGTCTGCCGCGATCTGGAGCTCGACCCCAAGCGGTTCCCGCCCAAGTCCTTCAGCGCCAAGATCAGCAACTTGAAGAACGAGCTGATCGACGAGGAGGACTTCGCCGCCCAGGCGAGCGACGGCTTCGAGAAGACCCTCGCCCAGGCCTACGCCCTGTACCAGTCGCGGCTGCGGGAGGCCAACGCCCTCGACTTCGACGACCTGATCATGACGACGGTCAATCTGCTGCGCGCCTTCCCGGACGTCGCCGAGCACTACCGCCGCCGCTTCCGGCATGTCCTCGTGGACGAGTACCAGGACACCAACCACGCCCAGTACGCGCTCGTGCGCGAACTCGTCGGGACCAGCGAGCACCCCGTCGACGTGCCGCCCGGCGAGTACGACATCCCGCCCGCCGAGCTGTGTGTGGTCGGTGACGCCGACCAGTCGATCTACGCCTTCCGCGGGGCGACGATCCGCAACATCCTCCAGTTCGAGGAGGACTACCCGGACGCGACGACCATCCTGCTGGAGCAGAACTACCGCTCCACGCAGACGATCCTCACCGCCGCCAACGCCGTCATCGAGCGCAACGAGTCCCGCCGGCCCAAGAACCTGTGGACCAACGCGGGCGCGGGCGCGCGCATCACCGGCTATGTCGCCGACACCGAGCACGACGAGGCGCAGTTCGTCGCCGACGAGATAGACCGACTGACGGACGCGGGAGACGCCAAGGCCGGCGACGTCGCCGTCTTCTACCGTACGAACGCCCAGTCCCGTGTCTTCGAGGAAGTCTTCATCCGCGTCGGCCTGCCCTACAAGGTCGTCGGCGGGGTCCGGTTCTACGAGCGCAAGGAGGTCCGGGACGTCCTGGCCTACCTGCGGGTGCTGGCCAACGCCGAGGACTCGGTGCCGCTGCGGCGGATCCTGAACGTGCCCAAGCGGGGCATCGGCGACCGCGCCGAGGCGATGATCGACGCCCTCGCACAGCGGGAGAAGATCAGCTTCCCGCAGGCGCTGCGGCGGGTCGACGAGGCGTACGGGATGGCCGCGCGGTCGGCCAACGCCGTCAAGCGGTTCAACACGCTGATGGAGGAGCTTCGTACGATCGTCGAGTCCGGCGCGGGACCGGCGACCGTCCTGGAGGCGGTGCTCGAGCGGACCGGCTATCTCGCCGAGCTGCAGGCCTCCACCGACCCTCAGGACGAGACCCGGATCGAGAACCTTCAGGAACTCGCGGCCGTCGCCCTGGAGTTCGAGCAGGAGTCGGCTGAGGGCGAGGCCTCCGGCGGGCTCGCGGACTTCCTGGAGCGGGTCGCGCTCGTCGCCGACTCCGACCAGATCCCCGACGAGGACGAGGAAGGCGCCGGCGTCATCACCCTGATGACCCTGCACACCGCCAAGGGCCTGGAGTTCCCGGTCGTCTTCCTCACCGGCATGGAGGACGGCGTCTTTCCGCACATGCGCGCCCTCGGCCAGACCAAGGAGCTGGAGGAGGAGCGGCGCCTCGCCTATGTCGGCATCACACGCGCGCGTGAGCGGCTGTATCTGACGCGGTCGGCGATGCGCAGCGCGTGGGGGCAGCCGTCGTACAACCCGCCGTCCCGCTTCCTGGAGGAGATCCCGGCCCAGCACGTGGACTGGAAGCGCACGGGTGCCGCCGCGCCGGTCTCCTCCGGGCCGGCGTCCGGAGTGGCCGCCTCGCTGTCCTCGTCCCGCTCGCGCTCCTCGGCATCGGGCGCGTCCGGCTTCGCCACCCGCCGCACCTCCGAGAAGCCGGTCGTGCAGCTCGCGGTCGGCGACCGGGTCACGCACGACCAGTTCGGGCTGGGCACGGTGACGGCGGTGAAGGGCTCGGGCGCCAACGCCGAGGCGACGATCGACTTCGGGGACACCAAGCCGAAGCGGCTGCTGCTGAGGTATGCGCCGGTGGAGAAGCTGTAGCACTCATGCGTGTGCGCCCCCGCCGAGGGCGGGGGCGCACAAGGGACGTCGTCACGCGTCGCTGAGGTGGCTCACGTCGGGTCGAGGCCGTGGCTGCGCAGCCAGGACAGCGGGTCTATCGCCGAGCCGCCGCCGGGGCGGACCTCGAAGTGCAGGTGCGGGCCCGTCGAGTTGCCGGAGTTGCCGGAGTACGCGATCGGGTCGCCGGCCTTGACGGTCGTACCGGAGGCGACGCGGTAGCTGGAGAGGTGGCAGTACCACGTCTCCGTGCCGTCCTTCGCGGTCACGATCATCATGTTGCCGTAGGCGCTGTTCCACTGCGTCCGCACGGTGCCGTCGGTCGCGGCCATCACGGTCGTGCCGTACGAGACGGGGAAGTCGATGCCGGTGTGCACGGACATCCAGTTGATTCCGGACTGCCCGAAATAGGCGCTCAGACCGTGGTTCGCGACCGGGATCGCGAACTTCGGGCGCAGCCGCTCCTTGCGGGCCGCCTCCTCGGCGGCCTTCCGCTTCTCGGCCGCCTGCTGGGCCTTGAGGTCGATGCGCTCCTGGGTACGGCTGGCGCGGTCGGCGAAGTCGTCGGCGCCGGCGGAGAGGCTCTCGAGCTGGGTGTCCAGCTTGTTGTTCGCGGCGGACGGCTTCACGGCCTCGCCGTCCGAGGCCAGCGTGGACGCGTCCTTGTCGTCGGTCAGGTTGCCGACGGAGGCGGCGGCGATGCCCGCGACGCCCATCACGCAGGCCGAGGGCACGGCGACCGTCAGCAGCGCGGAGCGCTTGGGGGGCGTACGGCGGCGGGAGCGCGCCCCGCTGCGGGAGGCGGCGCGCGGGGAGGGGACCGGGGTGGCCTCCTCCTGGCCGTCGAGGAGGGGATCCGGGGCAGGGGGCTCGCCGGTGGCGGCCGACTCGGCGTCGTGCTGGGCCGGGTGGTCGTACGCGGCGGGATCGTCGTACGGCGACGGGTCGTCGTAGCCCGTGGGGCCGGCGTGCTCGATCTGCTCGAAGTGCGCGGTGGCCTGCTGGTCGAAGGATTCTGCGGGCTGCTCGTAGTCGCCGGTCGTGTGCGCGGTGGCGCCGTCGGAGTTCCACTGCGTGGCGTCGTACGCCCCGGTGTCGAAGGTCTGCGTGCCCCATTCCCAGTGCTGGGTCTGGTCGGCCGGGGCGGCGGACTGGTCGGGCTGAAGCCAGGCGTTCGCGTCCCACTGGCCGGAGACGTCATGGCCGCTTGCCTGCTGCGGGACGAAGGCGAGGCGCTCGTGGTCGGTCGTCCAGGCCGCGGTGTCGTACGCGCCGCTGTCGTAGCCGGCATGGTGCTGGGCTGCGTACGCGTCGTAGTTCAGGGTGTGGTGGCTGCCCGTGGACCACTGCGTGGCGTCGTACGCGCCCGTGCTCTCGCCGGGGAGGCTGCCGAACAGAGGGTCCGCGTCGAAGGTGGGGGCGGCGTGGCCGACGGCGGCAAAACCGTTGGCGTCGTAGCCGGCGTACGTGGTGGAGTCACCGTAGTGGGCCTCCTGGGTGCCGTACGACGCGTAGTGCGCCGGGGCGGCATCGGAAGCCGAAGCCGGAGACGTCATGGTCCCCGACGGGTGACGATCGTTCACCAACTTCTCTCTCGCCTCGACAACAGGGGCTGCCAGAGCAGTGCGGCGACTGTACCCGGCGGTACGCGGGCACGACAATCTTCGGCAGGTTTCGCGCGCGCAGGAAACGGGCATTCGGCCGTGTTTTGGCGGACTGTGGGCGCGAGTTTGGTCTTGTGTTCGAAGATTGTTCGAAGTTGGACGGCTGTCGGGGCTCGTGTGGGCCGGTGGCTACGCCACCGTCAGGCCGTCGGCCTCGGCGGCGGCCTCGGCTCCGGTTCCCGTGGTGTCGAGGGCCTGCCGGATTCCGGTCGCGACAGCGGGATGCACCGGCAGGGCGAGATGGCCGACGCCGCTCACGCGGACGTTCTGCGCCATCAGGTCCGGGTGATCGATGCAGGCCGTCTCCAGCGGGTCCATCAGATGGTCGAGGTCGCTCCAGAAGCTCACGAAGTGCGTACGGCAGCCCGGCGCGGGGCGGGCCAGCTCCTCGAGGATCGGTGAGCCGGGGCGCATCTGGCGCACGATGGGGTGTGCGTTGGCCAGCGGGACGACACGGGTGCCGGAGTGCGGGGTGCCGAGCGTGACGAGCGTACGGACCCTGCGGTCGCCGCCGAGGCACTGCACGTAGTAGCGCGCTATCAGCCCGCCGAGGCTGTGCCCGACGACGTCGACCTGCCGGCTTCCGGTGCGCTCGCAGATCTCCTCTATGTGCCGGCCGAGCAGTTCGGCGGCGGTGCGGATGTCGCAGGTCAGCGGGGAGTAGTTGAGCGACTCGACCTGGTGCCTGCCGTGCTGGGCCAGGCTGCGGCGCAGCAGGACGAAGACCGAGCGGTTGTCGATGAAGCCGTGCAGCAGGACGACGGGTGGTTTGGTCTCGGTCGGCAGTTGGGTGGCGTCCGCCGGGGGGAGCGTGGAGGTGGCCCGGCGCTCCTGTGCGATGCCGGAGGGGTAGAGGAGCAGATGACCGGCGAGGATCGCGATCTCCAGGGCGGTCGCCTTCAGCAAGGCCAGGGAGAGGCCGGCGAGCCTGCTCGGGAGCAGGCGTCGGTAGCGCGGGAGAAAGGGGAATGCTGCCCCGGTGACCTTCATGGCCGACCTCCTTGTGGCACGTAGGAGGACGGCTCCGGCCCCCGTGTGCCCTCGTGGGAAGTCGCGGCGGAGGTGCCGGCGGGGGCATGAGCAGGGTGCGTGGGGCGAGCGAGGCGCGCGTTGCGTGAGCCGGCCCTGGTGGCCTTGGTGCGCCCATGACCTGGCGGGGCTCCCTGCCGGTGTGGCGACGAGGCTTCCCCGCTGTCGTGCCTTACCTGCCCTACGTGCCCTTCGTGCCACCGTCGATGCGCCGCACCGCCACGTCGCGCGGCCCGGCGGCGCGGTGGTGCGGCGACCTCGTTGCGGCTCCCGTTGCGCTTGGTCCCGCTGTGACGCGCGTGCCGCGGACTGCTGCGGCCCGTGTGCCGCAGAGATGTGGAACGGTGCGCGGCGAACGTGTCCCACCGTGTGATTTCCCCCTCGGTCCGCACCGCGAAACTGCCGGTTGCGGGATGCTGGCGATAACGTTCGTTCACTTCATCACTCCTGTGTGAGCGATGCTTGTCGGTACGGATGGATGTAGTCGCTTCATGGAGGCAGTGATGGGTGTGGCAGCCGGTCCGATCCGCGTGGTGGTGGCCAAGCCTGGACTCGACGGCCACGATCGCGGGGCCAAGGTGATCGCGCGGGCGCTGCGCGACGCCGGTATGGAGGTCATCTACACCGGTCTTCACCAGACACCCGAGCAGGTGGTCGACACCGCGATCCAGGAGGACGCCGACGCGATCGGCCTGTCCATCCTGTCCGGGGCCCACAACACGCTCTTCGCCGCGGTGATCGACCTCCTCAAGGAGCGCGACGCCGAGGACATCCTCGTCTTCGGCGGCGGGATCATCCCCGAGGACGACATTCCCCCGCTGAAGGAGAAGGGCGTCGCGGAGATCTTCACGCCCGGGGCCACCACCCAGTCGATCGTGGACTGGGTGCGGGCGAACGTGCGTCAGCCGGCTGCCTCCGGCGGTTGAGCCGGCTTGTGGTGCGGATGAGGTGGTTCCAGCTCCTTGATCATGGCCGCCCGCAAGCGCAACGTCGTGACCAGCCGCTGGAACGCCTCCGCCCAGTACCCACCGGCCCCCGGCGACGCGTCCTCCGTTTCGTCCGGTACCGCCAGCAAGCCGTCCAGACGGCTCGCCTCGGCCGGGTCGAGACAGCGCTCGGCCAGGCCCATCACTCCACTGAAACTCCATGGATAACTCCCCGCGTCCCGCGCGATGTTGAGCGCGTCGACCACCGCCCGCCCGAGGGGCGCGGCCCACGGCACCGCACACACCCCGAGTAGCTGAAACGCCTCCGACAGGCCGTGCGTCGCGATGAACCCCGCGACCCACTCGGCCCGCTCCGCCGAGCCCAGCGTGCCCAGGAGCTTCGCCCGCTCGGCCAGCGACACCGCCCCCGGACCACCGGCCTCGGGGGCCGAGGGAGCCCCGAGCAGCGCCCTGGCCCACTCGGCGTCCCGCTGCCGCACCGCCGCCCGGCACCACGCCGCGTGCAGCTCGGCCTGCCAGTCGTCCGTCACCGGCAGCGCCACGATCTCCCGGGGGGTACGCCCGCCCAGTCGGCCCGGCCAGGCGCTCAGCGGCGCCGCCTCCACCAACTGCCCGAACCACCACGACCGTTCACCCCGCCCCACCGGAGCCTTGGCGACGACCCCGTCGCGTTCCATGGACGGGTCGCACTCGTGCGGTGCCTCCACGCCGATCGCCGGCCCGTCCCCCGTGTGATCCAGCGCCACGCAGGCCCCGGCCCGCACCGCCATCCGCGCCGCGAGCGCCGAACCCGGCAGCGCCGACAGCAGCTCCGCCGCCGTCGCCCGGACATTGCGGCTCCGGTCGGCCAGCGCCTGCTCCAGGAACGGCTCGTCCTCGGGGCCCAGTCCGGTCCGCAGCGAGTCGAGGAACATCAACCGGTCCTCGGCCCGCTCCGTCGCCCACGTCGTGGACAGCAGCTCGCGCGCGGCGCCGGGCTCGCGTGCGCGTATCGCGGAGAGCAGGGCGACCCGCTCGGCGAACAGCCCCTCCTGCCATAGCTGCTGGACCTTGGCCGAGTCGTCGAGATGCGGCAACGCGGCGCCGCCTCCCGGGGTCGCGCGCAGGGCGAACCGCCAGTCCGGGTTGAGCCGGGCGAGCCACACCGCGCGCGGGCCCGCGAAGGCCAGCGCCGCGGGGCGCAGGTCCGTACGCCCCCTCGCCGCGTCCAGCAGGGCGGGCAGTACCTCGGGAGGTGGCGCGAGGCCCCGGTCGTTCGCCCTCGCCAGCCACTCCGGCAGCAGCTCCACGAGGTCGGGCGAGGTGCCTCTGCGGCCGCCGCCGGCCGCGCCGGGACGGTCGGCCAGCAGCATCGCCAGCCGACGGGCCGCCGCCGGAGGCAGCGCCGGGCGCGGATCCTCGGGCGCGGGCTGCGGCCGCTGTGCCGCCCGCGCCGGCCGCAGCCCGGCCCGCCGCCGTACGGTCTCCGCGGCCGCCGCGTCCAGCAACGCCACCGGCGCCTCCCGGCCCGGCGCACAGCCCGGCGGCGTACGCCGGTCCGTCCCGAGCAGCGCCGCCGTGACGAGCTCCTCCCAGGCGCTGGGCGTCGGCGAATCCACGGGAACGGAGGGACTGTTCATCGGGTCATTCCTCTCTTTCTGCGTGCTGGATGCCGCCGTGGAAGGGGTGGAGTGGGGAGGGGGTGGGCGGGCTGGGGACGGGCGTGGAGGGCGCCGGGGCGGTCGCTCAGTACAGCGGTACGGCGTCGCCGGCGCCCTGCGGCCAGGCCGTCAGCGGGGTGAAGCCGCGGTGGCCGCACTCGCCGAACACCTTCACCGGCGCACCGCCGGACAGCGCCACCAGGCGCCACAGGCCCGGGCGGGCGCGGGCGGCCGGGGTGAGCGGCAGCGCCGTGTCCGCGTCGGCGTCCGTCAGCTGCCACGAAGCGCCGTCCGGGGTCGGTATGACCCGGTCCAGGGTCACCGGGACGGAATCAAGCCACGGATCGTCGCGGAGCGCATCGCCGTAGCGGGCGGTCGCCTCGGCCGTCGTCAGGCCCGGTGGCCGTATCGCCGCCGGAGCAGGCGCCGCGAACTGCTCGCCCAGGGCCGCTCTGAGCTGCCCGGCGCCCGGGTACGCCGTCAGCTCCGCGTCCAGGGCCAGTCCCACCGGCAGCGTCAGCTCGGGGGCGCGGCCGGCGGCGCCGTAAGAGAGGAGCAGCGCCGTGCGGCCCGAGTCGGCGCCGTGCAGCCAGATCCGGCGCGTCGTCAGTTTCACGTCGGCCGTGTCGTACTGGGCCAGGACCAGCCATCGGTCCCGCACGGGCGGGCCGTCCGCCGAGGCGGGCAGGCCGATACGGGAGCGGACCGTGTCCGCCAGGCCGTCGGGCAGGCGCTCGCGGCGCAGCCAGCCCTGGTCGAGGAGGTGAAGCAGGGCGCACTCCTCCAGCAGGCGGACCGGCCAGCCGGGGCCGGATGCCGGGATCGCGCCCAACTCCCTGACCCGCGCGGCCAGTCCCGGTGCCTGGGCGTCGACCATACGGGCCGCCGTCTCCTCCCACAGCCCGTACCCCGACTGCTCCGCGCCGGCCAGACCGCCGCGCAGCAGGTCCGCCAGACGCTGCTCCAGTTCCGTAGCCCCTGCCGTGACCCGCACCGCCCGGCGCTCGGCCCTGCGCCGTGCCGCCTCCGGATCAGCGGAGCCCGTCGAGGAACCGGGCGCATCCGCCGACCGCTTCTCCTCGGCGCGCTGCCTTCTCCCCTTTATCCACTGCTCCGCCCAGTCCGGCGGCTGCCCCGGCGGCACCGCACCGTCCCCGCCCGCCCAGAGCAGCAGCAGCCCGAGAGCGTGCTTGCACGGAAACTTCCGGCTCGGGCAACTGCACTTGTACGCGGGCCCGGACGCGTCCGCGATGTCGATGACCGTCTGATACGGCTTGCCGCCACTGCCCTTGCACAGCCCCCACACCGTCCCTTCGCCGGCACTCCCCGCCTCGGACCACGGCCCCGCCGCCCCGAGCTTGCTTCCCGCTTTGCGCGACGCGGCGTCAGGCGCCAGTGCCAGCACCTGATCCGCGGTCCAGCGCACCCCCTGCTGAGTCATGCCATCGAAGGTAGATCCCACCACTGACAATCGGTCCGGCGCATGATCCGGCGAGCGGTCCCGCGAGGGCGTTTGCGCAGGTCGGAACGCATTGTCAGTGGCGTGGTGCACGGTTGATGCCAGATCCGAGAACGGCTGAACCGGCCGAGCTGGAGGGGGACTTTGCCATGCCTGTTTCCGTAGAACCAAAGCCCGTCGAAGCCGGCGGGGCGGAATCGACCGAGGCGTTGCGGCCGCATGCCGAGGACGCGTTCGCCCATGAACTCGCGGCGCTCGCGGCGCAGGACGACCGTCCGCGCCCGGCCCGCTGGAAGCTGTCGCCGTGGGCCGTGGCCACGTATCTGCTCGGCGGCACCCTGCCGGACGGCACGGTGATCACACCGAAGTACGTCGGCCCGCGCCGCATCGTCGAGGTCGCCGTCACCACCCTCGCCACCGACCGCGCCCTGCTCCTGCTCGGCGTGCCCGGCACCGCCAAGACCTGGGTGTCCGAGCACCTGGCCGCGGCGGTCAGCGGCGACTCGACGCTGCTGGTGCAGGGCACCGCGGGCACACCGGAGGAGGCGATCCGGTACGGCTGGAACTACGCGCAGTTGCTCGCCCACGGGCCGAGCCGTGACGCCCTGGTGCCCAGCCCCGTCATGCGGGCCATGGCGGAGGGCATGACGGCCCGTGTCGAGGAGCTGACCCGTATTCCGGCCGATGTGCAGGACACGCTGATCACGATCCTGTCGGAGAAGACGCTGCCGATACCGGAGCTGGGGCAGGAGGTGCAGGCGGTCCGCGGCTTCAACCTGATCGCCACGGCCAACGACCGGGACCGGGGGGTCAACGACCTCTCCAGCGCTCTGCGCCGCCGCTTCAACACGGTGGTGCTGCCGCTGCCGGAGAGCGCGGAGGCCGAGGTGGACATCGTCTCCCGCCGCGTCGACCAGATCGGCCGCTCCCTCGACCTGCCGGCGGCGCCCGACGGCATCGACGAGATCCGCCGTGTCGTCACGGTCTTCCGAGAGCTGCGCGACGGGGTCACCGCCGACGGCCGCACCAAGCTGAAGTCGCCGAGCGGCACGCTCTCGACGGCGGAGGCGATCTCCGTCGTCACCAACGGCCTGGCTCTGGCCGCGCACTTCGGCGACGGAGCGCTGCGTCCCGGCGATGTCGCCGCGGGCATCCTCGGCGCCGTCGTCCGCGACCCGGCGGCCGACCGGGTCATCTGGCAGGAGTACCTGGAGGCGGTCGTGCGCGAGCGCGACGGCTGGACGGACTTCTACCGCGCGTGCCGGGAGGTGAGCGCGTGAACGACGACGACCTGGGGTGGGGGCGCCCGCGTGGTGGGTCGACGGCGAGTGGATCCGTGGCGGCCGTGGGCCATGGGGGCGGGGCGGTGACGGGTGACGACTCGTGGTGGCCCCGGAGCTGACGGGTGACCTCTCGTGGTGGCCGCGGAGCTCACGGGGGCGTGTGGGCCGCGGGGACGGTACGAGCGGGGGCGATGCGTGATGGCGGCGAAGGTGAGGGGTCGAAGTGACAGGCGTTGACGGGGCTGAGAGCCGGGGGCTGGACGCGGGCGTCGTCGGGGGACCGTCGGGTGACGTCGACGTGGTGCGGGCGGGTGCCGATTCGGTGGAGGGACAGGCGGGGTCGGATCCGTCGGCAGCCTCCGTCTCCGCCTCGGCCGTGAAGCCGGCGGGGCCGTTGCTGCTCGGGGTGCGGCATCACGGGCCCGGGTCGGCGCGGGCCGTACGGGCGGCGTTGGACGCGGCTCGGCCGCGGACCGTGCTGATCGAGGGGCCGCCGGAGGCCGATGCCCTGATCCCGCTCGCCGGTGACGAGGCGATGCGGCCGCCGGTCGCCCTCCTCGCCCACGCCGTGGACGAGCCCGGCCGCTCGGCCTTCTGGCCGTTGGCCGAGTTCTCCCCGGAGTGGATCGCGATCCGCTGGGCCGTGGAGCACCAGGTCCCGGCCCGCTTCATCGACCTGCCGGCCACGCACACGTTGGCGTGGGGGAGGCAGGACGAGGCCCAGCCAGGGACCGACGGGAGCGGAGGCGGCAAGGAGGGCGACGCTGCTGATGACGGCACGTCGGAGTCCGGTCCGGCGGGTGGCCGCACGCCCGATGCCGACGCCGACGCAGGCGCCGAGGCAGACGCGGGCGGTGCGGGCGGGCCTCGTGTCGACGTCCGGGTCGATCCCCTCGCCGTGCTGGCCGAGGTCGCCGGTTATGACGATCCCGAGCGGTGGTGGGAGGACGTCGTCGAGCACCGGGGGGTGGGGGACGGGGACGCGTTCGCGCCGTTTCTCGGGCTTGAAGAGGCCATGGGGGCGTTGCGGGAGGCGTACGGGAGCGGGGGACATGAGCGGGATCTCGTGCGGGAGGCCTATATGCGGCTCCAGGTGCGGGCCGCGCAGCGGGAGTTCGGGGACGACGTGGCCGTGGTGTGCGGGGCGTGGCATGTGCCGGCGCTCCGGCACAAGAGCACTGTGGCCGCCGACAAGGCGCTGCTGAAGGGGCTGCCCAAGGTCAAGGCCGACATGACCTGGGTGCCGTGGACACACCGCCGGCTGGCCCGGGTCAGCGGGTACGGGGCGGGGATCGACTCGCCGGGTTGGTACGGGCATCTGTTCGGTGCGCCGGACCGGCCGGTCGAGCGGTGGATGACCAAGGTGGCCGGGCTGTTGCGGGACGAGGACCGGATGGTGTCCTCGGCGCATGTCATCGAGGCGGTCCGGCTGGCGGAGACGCTGGCGGCGATGCGCGGGCGCCCGTTGCCGGGGCTGAGCGAGACGACCGACGCGGTGCGGGCGGTGATGTGCGAGGGCTCGGACGTGCCGTTGGCGTTGGTGCAGGACCGGCTGGTCGTGGGGGATGTGCTGGGGGAGGTGCCGCGGTCGGCGCCGGCGGTGCCGTTGCAGCGGGACCTCGATCGGATCCAGCGTCGGCTGCGGCTCAAGCCGGAGGCGCAGGAGCGGGAGTTGGAGCTCGACCTGCGCAAGGAGAACGACGCCGGGCGCAGCAGGCTGCTGCACCGGCTGCGACTGCTCCGCGTGGAGTGGGGCGAGCCGGTGGCGTCGCGGGGGAGCACGGGGACGTTCCGGGAGACATGGCGGTTGCGGTGGGATCCCGAGCTGTCCGTGCGGGTCGCGGAGGCCGGGGTGTGGGGGACCACCGTGTACGCGGCGGCGACCGCCAAGGCGGAGTCCGATGCCGTCGCCGCGCAGGGTCTCGCCGACGTCACCGCCCTGGCGGAGCGCTGCCTGCTGGCCGAACTGCCGGACGCGTTGCCCACGGTGATGCGGATCCTCGCCGACCGGGCCGCCCTCGACGCCGATGTCGGCCACCTCGCCCAGGCGCTGCCCGCGCTGGTCCGCTCGCTGCGGTACGGCGATGTGCGGGGCACGGACACCGGGGCGCTCGCCGAGGTCGCCGCGGGGCTCGCCGAGCGCGTCTTCGTCGGCCTGCCCCCGGCCTGCGTCTCGCTGGACGCGGACGCGGCCGAGGAGATGCGGCGCCATGTGGATGCGGTGCATGGGGCGGTGGGGTTGCTGGGTGACGCGGTGAGTTCGGGGGCCGACGCGCGGGGTGCGGGACTCGCGCCGGGGCAGGGGGATGCGGGCGGCCCGCCGACGGCTCTCGGGCACGGCGCCCCGGGCAGCTCGCCCGCCACTCTCGGCCAGGACACCTCGGGCAGTCCGGCTGCCGTCCTTGGTCACGGCGATTCCGG